>JAADGS010000090.1 GCA_013152275.1 Actinomycetota bacterium
CAGCACCAGCAACTCGGCATCCGACACACGCCCATTCGTCAGATCCGCGGCATCAAGAGGCCGCCTCGAATCGCTCACCCTGTCCAGCTCATCGACCAAAGCGTGCGTCCCTCCTAACGAAGGCCACAAGATCCTCGCGGTAGACGCGACACGATAGCGACGGTCCCGAGTGACGTCGACCGTCCAGACAGTTACCCGGTTGAGCCCTAACACGACATGGCCTCTCCCAAGCGAGCTGCCGGCAGTCTTGCCCGTGCCATGATGCCCCAAGAGCCCATCCGGGCGCTGCGACAGCAGCTTCCTGATCTTCTCGGGCGAAACTTGTACATGCGCGAAGCACGACCACCGGCTTGACGTGTCTCAGATATCGAGCGGCTTCGGCAACCTGAATACCCGCTTGGATCGCGATCCAGCCGCAGTGTGCCGGAAGGTACCAGCGTGTTCATTCCGGAACGATCTGTCACCGATCTCCCCGGAATGAACAGACGCCCGATCGGAGCCGAGTTGGAGGTTTCTTGAAAAGGCCACTGGCACTCTGTTGAAAGGGTCACCGTCCAGGATTCGCTCACGGACAAGCTCGACCGCCCGCTGTCACCCGCAGAACTCGCCGACTACCTGCGCGTGCCGATCGCCACGATCGACGCATGGCGGCATCGCCGGCAAGGCCCACCAGGATTCCGGGCCGGACGGCATCTCCGTTACCGGCTCGCCGACGTGGAGCGGTAGATCACCGGACAACTCGAAGACACCAGCCGTCCCCACCGGTGAGGTTCGTCGGGCATACCTGAAACCAGGCCTCGACTGACCGACGGGAAGGATCATGGCACGAGGAGCGATCGACCGACGAGACAACGGCCGGTACCGGGCACGCTACGAAGCACCCGACGGGCGGTGGCGCAGCCGCACTTTCGACCGGAAGGTCGACGCGCAACGCTGGCTGGCCGACCAGCTCTCTCAACTCAACCGCGGCATGTGGATCGACCCCACCGCAGGGCAGGTCGCCTTCGACACCTACGCCCTGTCGTGGCTGGCCGCCAAGACCCGCATCAAGCCGAAAGCCCGCGGGGGCTACCGGTCACTACTCCGCTCCCGCATCATGCCCACCCCCGGACCCATCCGCCTCGCCACCATCGACCGGCGTTCGTCGGATCGTGGGTCCGGACCATGACCGACCACGGCCTGCCTGCATCGAGAATCCGCCGGGCCCACCAATGCCTGTCGGCCATCCTGGAACAGGCCGTCGCCGATGGCCTCATCGGCCGCAACCCCGCCCGCCGCGCCGAGCTTCCTCGGCTCGAAGAACCTGAGCACCGCTACCTCACCGCCGAACAGGTCGCCCGCCTCGACTTCGGTACCACCAAGACGCACCTCTTCGAAGGTGACCTTGGAGGCCGTGATGGACCGTCTCGACGACGAGATCGCGTCCACAACGCGCCCTGAGAGCGTCCTGGGCGAGGTTGTCGACCTTCCTCAGCAAGCACAAACCCCCCGCTGACCACGGGTTTCGTTGGCTCCGGAGGGTGGGACTCGAACTCACAACCTGCGGATTAACAGTCCGTTCCAGAAGTGACACCCGGCCCACCAGAAGGTGCGCGGATTCCCTGTGACTCGATGGTTCGAGTACCCACCTGTGGCCGCGACAGTGCACGACCGCTCGGCACATCGTGTTCCGAGAGGACCGTCGGTTCCGTGGTTCAGGACCGACCATCCGTCTCCCGAGATGCTGGGCGCCTACGCCCACCACGATGGTTGCGAAAGAACGCGGATTTGACATGTCGCCGAAGGAGCGCTTCACTCACCCGCCAACATGCCAACAGGTGTGACGCCGGATACGAGAGGAGCAGATAATGGGTAGCCCAGCACCCGCCTCGCTCGTTTCCGCGTGTGACTTCGTCATGTGTATGTGCATGCTCGGCTCTCGGGTGGCCCACCCGAGCGCACCTGCACTGCGCTCCTAGGAACTGCCACCGCCCGAGAGGTCCCTCCGGCGTTCCACTTCAACCGGATCGGTCATCCCGATCATATTGAAAAGGACTCACATGACGACATCAACCATTCCATTGAACGACGTCAACATCGAAGCCGTCGGCACTCTCGCACAAGCGATCCAGACCGAGCCCGCGAAGGGCAACACGACATGGAAGGCCTCTGTCTCCTGGGATCGAGGATTTCGGACAACCACCCGGATCGGGAACTTTGCACCCTTCGCAACAGATGAACCCGAGACACTCGGCGGCACCAATACCGCCCCCAACCCGGTGGAGCAACTTCTCGGTGCGCTCGGGTCGTGCCTGGCCATCGGGTACGCCGCAAATGCCAGTGTCGCGGGGATCCGCATCGACGACCTCCGAATCGATATCGAAGGAGAGCTCAACCTGGAAGTGTTCCTCGGCCTGCGACCGGGCAATGCCGGCTATGAGACGCTGCGGGCCACGGTCCACATCACCACCGACGCCGACGATGCCACCGTTGCCGAGCTTCACAACAAGGTTGTGTCGACGTCACCCGTAGGCCACACGTTGAGCCGGGCCGTCCCGCTCACCATCGAGCTTGCCTAGGAATCCTGGGGTCCGGATCCGTCGGGTCCGGACCCTGGCCCTACCCCGATAAGGACTATTGTGTTCTCCCTCGCCGTCGCATCGTGTGTCGCCCACCTGGGCATCGACTGCTGCCACAACGGTGGTACACGGGCTACGCTCGACGACGATCGATCCACCGGAGCGTGTTCATGACCGAAGATACCCACGATTACGGTTTCGCAACGAGATCCATTCACGCCGGTCAGCGGCCCGACCCTGAGACCGGTGCCAGGGCCATGCCCATCTATGCGACGACCTCCTACGTGTTCGACGATGCTCAGCACGCCGCCGACCTGTTCTCCCTCCAGACATTCGGCAACATCTACACGCGTATCGGCAACCCGACATCGGCGGCATTCGAGGAACGGATGGCGTCACTCGAAGGCGGCATCGGGGCGCTGGCGACCGCGTCGGGGCAGGCGGCTCAACTGATCAGCATTCTCACCCTGGCTCAGAAAGGCGATGAACTCGTCGCCTCGAGGTCACTGTACGGCGGCACCTATACCCAGTTCGATGTGACCCTGCGCCGGATGGGTATCGATGTCACCTTCGTGGATATCCACGATCCCGAAGCGATCGACAACGCGATCACGGACCGCACCAAGGCCGTGTATGCAGAGACGATCGGGAACCCGCGCGCCGATGTCCTCGATCTCGAAGCGGTGTCGGATGTCGCCCACGGCCACGGACTCCCCCTCATCGTGGACAACACGTTCGCCACTCCCTACTTGTGCCGGCCGATCGAGCACGGCGCCGACATCATCACCCATTCGGCCACGAAGTTCATCGGAGGCCACGGCGCCGTGATCGCCGGCTGCATCGTCGAGAGCGGTAGGTTCCCATGGGACAATGGCAATTTCCCTCTTCTCACCGACCCCTCCCCTGCCTACCATGACCTCCGGTTCTGGGAGAACTTTCGAGAGTATGCATACCTGACGAAGGCCCGCACCGAGCTGCTCCGCGACACGGGGGCTTCGCTGTCGCCATTCAACTCGTTCCTGTTGCTGCTGGGCCTCGAGACGCTGTCGCTTCGGATGAGACAGCACGTTGCCAACGCCAAGGCGGTCGCTCGGTTCCTGCGTGACCACGCCAAGGTCGCATGGGTCGGCTATCCGATCTTCGATGACAACGACTGGACGGTTCAGGCCCGGCGTTACCTGCCAGAGGGTCCCGGAGCCATCTTCACGTTCGGCCTCGTGGGAGGCTTTGCCGCCGGAGTCAGGTTCATCGAGAATGTCGAGCTGGCCTCTCACGTCGCCAACGTCGGCGATGCCAAGACGCTCGTCATCCATCCGGCCTCGACCACGCATCAGCAGGTACCCACGGACGAACGAGCGGCCATGGGAGTAGGTGACGACATGATCCGAATCTCGGTCGGGATAGAGGACATCGACGACATCCTGTGGGATCTCGGACGAGCACTGGAGGCGACATGACAACGGTCACCGTTCCCGAGGCAACACCCGCCGAGCGCCTGGACATCATCCGCAACGCCAAGTCCGTCGCCCTCGTGGGCGTCTCCGCCAACCCGATCCGCTCCTCGAACTTCGTCGCCGCCTACCTGGTACGCACCCGCTTTGATGTCTATCCCGTCAATCCCGCCTACGACGAGGTGCTGGGACTGAAGTGCTATCCGTCGCTGCGCGATCTCCCCCAGATCCCCGACGTGGTCGATATCTTTCGACGACCCGAAGCGATACCCGATATCGTCGACGAGGCAATCGAGATCGGAGCCAAGGTGGTGTGGTTCCAGCTCGGGTTGCGCCACGATGAGGCTGCCCGCCGAGCCCTCGATGCCGGCCTCCAGGTCGTTCAGGACCGGTGCCTGAAGATCGAGCACGCCCGGTGGCACGGCGGACTCCATCTCGGCGGATTCGACACCGGCATCATCTCGAGCAAACGACATCGTCCAATCTGAGCCAAGTCACGGTCGACACGTGGAGCCTCGAGTCCGGTCCAGATCGAGAGCGGGCCATCCGGTGTTGCAGAGGCCCGCTGCGATGCCGTTGGCCGACAGTACCCAAGGTGAAAACAGGTGGTCGTGATCTGTGTTCCGTGCACGCACCACGACGTTCATGGAGTGTGTCCACGAACGTGGCACTTGAGAAGTCCGATCGAGGGTGCCCGCCGTTGGTGACCACTCATCGGGTGAGCATCGTAACCGATATCGGATGCCGTGTTGGGGTTCGGAGGCCGTGGCGATCGATGTGTGCGTCGCGAACCTCCGGCATCTTGGCGCGGAAACGCGAATCCAACGAGTAGTCGTTCCACGACGGCCTTTCCGGCCTTCCGCCGGCAGCTACCAGATGGTCTCGCCCCCTCACCGGTGAGCGGAGGATCCAGTCTCCAACGTGTGCGTCAGGACGAATCATCTCTTTGCAGGCCACGCGCGTTCACCTGCTGGAGAAGAAGTTGGAGGATGCCACCATCTCGGCCGCCGACTCGCACCTCGTTCTCCGTGTGACGATGAACGCAGCAGTCCGACACGACATCGCTCTCCCCCGGCGTCATCTCGCTCATCGCAGACGATGCACGTACGCGATCGACGCCTCCACCTGCCCCGGGCGAACGGAGAGCCCTCGACGTGACATGCATCCATGACCGCACGGTGCCCGCAGCCGGGAACCTCGCTACGAAGCTCCGAGTCCGTCGAACACGAGCCTGAACTGCCGCCGCACGATTGCCTTCACATCGCCTGGCGTGGTGTCGGGGACCGACATGTAGGTGAGCATCGCCACGGCGATCACGGAGAACAAGAGGTTGGCCGCATCACCGGGATCGACATGCTTCGAGGCGAGGCCGGCTCCCTGCAATCGCTCGAAGGCATGTGTGATCTGCAAGATGGCCCTGTCGTCGATGGACACCAGGTCATCCAGCAGGTCCGAGTGGGCAGGGTGGAATCCGGAGCGAAACACATCGGTGAGCACCTGTGGCCCCAACGCCGTTATCCCATCGACATATACGGCGATCGCAGGCATCAACGCATCGACAGGATCGTCCGCGGTCAGATCGACGGCGTCACTCGCCGCGGACCAGGTCTCTTCCACATCGACCGTGACAACCGCCCCAAGGATGGCGTTCTTCGTGCCGAAGTAGTTGTACACGGTTCCGGGAGAGACGCCCGCAGCCGACGCGATCATCTCGATCGTCGTGGCCGCATGGCCACGTTCGGCGAAGCATCGCGAAGCCGCCGAAACGATGGATTCGAAGGTTCGGCGCTTGTTCTCCTCTCTGATGCCCGACACCGTCTCCACCACCCGGTTGAATCCGAATTTTGTAGTGACTACATTAATCGCCGACTTGTTCCTGTCACCACAAGTGAAACGAGGATAGCGTGAACCAACCGGCAGTCGTTGCACAAGGCCTGACAAAGGTATACGGCGAGGGACAAGCGGCGACGACGGCTCTTGACGACGTGTCGTTCTCGATCGAGACAGGCGAATTCGTTGTGTTGCTGGGTCCCTCAGGTTCGGGAAAGACCACGCTGCTCAACCAGATCGGTGCGCTCGAGGGACCCACCTCGGGCAGCCTGAAGGTGAACGGGTTCGAGATCGCAGGTATGTCGGCCAAGGAGCGTACCGAGTACCGCAGGTCGACGATCGGATTCGTGTTCCAGTTCTACAACCTCGTGCCCACCCTGACCGCACACGAGAACGTGGCACTCATCGCCGAGATCACGGGCACCGACCCGGATGCTCGCTCTCAGGCGGTGCTCACCAAGGTTGGCCTCGCCGACAGGGCGGAGCATTTCCCGGGCGAGATGTCGGGAGGCCAACAACAGCGGGTGGCGATCGCCCGCAGCATCGTGAAGGACCCGCCCCTGCTGCTGTGCGACGAGCCCACGGGCTCGCTCGATCTCGAGACCGGTCGGACCATCCTCGAACTGCTCAAATCCACGACCGAGGGCGCCGACAGGACGGTCTTCCTCGTCACACACAACTCGACGATCGCCGAGATGGCCGACCGAGTCATACGACTACGTGACGGCAGGATCGTCGGCGTCCAAGCGATCGCGGATCCGGTACCTGCTTCGGAACTTCGCTGGTGAGTTACCTCGCACGTAAGCGTCGCAGAGACATGCGTCGCCGTCGACGGCAGTTCCTTGCGGTCGGCGTGACGGTCGTCATCGGCGTCATGATGTTCGCCGCAACCTACGACTCATACCGGAACCTCGAGGTCAGCTACCAACGGACGTACGATCGACTTGCGTTCGCCGACATGACAATCACCGGAGGCGACGAGAGTCTGGCCGCCTCCCTCGCAGCGATCCCCGGCGTGCGGGCGGTCACGGTGCGCCACACCGCCGATCTCCCGGTCACGATCGGTGCGGCAACGCTTCGCGGGCGATTCATCGGTATGCCGACAGACGAGCAACCCGATGTCGACAAGATCCAGGTCCAACGAGGTTCCTATCTGCTTTCGGGTGGCGCCAACGAAGCGATCGCCGAGGACCACATCGCCAACACCTACGGGCTCCAGATCGGAGACCCGTTGACCGTGGCCGTCGGGCAGAAACAGAAGTTCACGATCACCGGTGTCGCCGTGTCGGCCGAGTACCTGTGGCCTGCACCCAGCACGCAGGAAAGCTTCATCGACCCAAAGCAATTCGGCGTCTTCTTCGTAGACGAAGAACTCCTGAAGCAACTTCCCCAGTCGGTCGCCGTCCGCCAAACGCTCGTGCTGTACGACAAAGGCGTCGTCACGAAGGACGTCGACGCCGCCGTACGCGCTGCGGCCACGCGAGCCGGCGCCACGAACATCCTCACCCGAGCCGACCAGCCCTCCAACAAGGCCCTCCAACTCGACGTCGACATGTTCGCCCAAATGGCCATTGCATTTCCGATCCTGTTCCTCACCGCTGCAGGCATGGCCGTGTACGTGCTCCTCACGCGCATCGTGTTCGCCCAACGCTCGATCATCGGTACGCTTCGCGCCTCAGGCATGTCGGCACGGGCCCTCCGACGCCACTACCTCGGCTACGGACTGCGGGTCGGAACTGTCGGGGCGATCGTCGGTGTCATCCTCGGTGTTGCCTTCGGCGCGTGGATGACGGGCCTCTACACGCGAACACTCGACATTCCAGACACCATCGTCAGGATCAGGCCGATCACGATGTTCATCGGACTGACGTTCGGGATCGTGATGGGAGCGGTATCGGCATGGATCCCTGCACGAGCCGCATACCGGATCCCACCGGCCGAGGCGATGCGAGGGATTACTCCGTCGACGTCGGGCGGCGAGAGCCTCATGGAACGGATCCTCCCGCGCGTATCGCGTCTTCCCGTGAGAACCCGGATGACGCTCAGGGGCATCGGACGGGCAAAACGGCGAAGCCTCACCACCGTCCTCGGCGTAGTGCTCGCCCTGATCCTGATCGTCGCGGCAGGTGAGATGCTCGTCACGACCAACCACCTGATCGCCAAGCAGTTCAAGGAGATCACTCTTCAGGATGCATCCGTGATCGTGGACAAACCGGTCGACAAGGAACTGCTCGCCGCCATCGATGCCGTGCCGGGCGTGGCCGGCGCCGAGCAAGTCGCCGGCTTCGATGTGTCGATCACCCGTGACGGCACCACGTTCGCGACCACGCTTCAAGGATTCGAGGACAACACACAGATGCACGGATGGACGAATCCTTCGGGGGCTCTTCCTCCCTCCGGGATGCTCGCCGCCAAACTTCTGAAAGACCGCCTGGGCCTCTCCCCGGGCGACCGGATCACCATCAGCATCCCAGCACAGGACGTCTCGATCGAGCTCGAGCTCGTCGGGTTCGTCGACGAGCCTCTCGGGACTCCCCTCTACGCACGGCATGACGTGATTGCCAAGGCACTACGCGAGGCGGGTGTCGACGACCCGGAGACCGTCATGGCCGAACCGACGGTCGCCACCGTGATGACGAGATTCGACCCGGCGGCCGGCCGCACGGCCACACTTGCGGCGTTGAAGAACATCCCGGGCGTGGTCTATGTGGAGGATTCCCGAACGCTCTTCAACGTGATAAAGGAAGAATTCTCGTTGTTCGACACGTTCATCGGGATCATGTTCATCTTCGGTAGCGTCATGGCATTCTCCCTGATGTTCAACACGATCTCGGTCAACGTCGCGGAACGGTCGACCGAGTTCGCGACCCTCAAGGCCAGCGGCATATCGGACAGAACGATCGCGTGGATGATCGTGGGTGAGAATCTGTTACTCACCGCAGCCGGAATCATCCCGGGTATCGTCCTCGGCGTCTGGATCTCGGGCCTGCTGATGGCAACGTTCAACAGCGACGCCTTCAACTTCGAGCTGACGACACGTCCTCTGACGCTTCTCCTCGCAGCAGTGTCGATACTGGTGATAGCGCTACTGTCGCTGATTCCCGGGATTCGATCGATCAAACGGCTGGACATCGCGGCCGTGGTCCGCGAGCGATCCGTCTAAACAACAACCCGCCGTTCTCGTGACGCTTCACAGGAATAATCCCACCCAGGCGTCACGAGAACGGGAATGAGGGACGGCCATCCACTTCGTGTCTCGCTACGCCTCGTAGATCGCCTGCAGTTCCGAGTAGAAAGCCAACGCGACCACACCCTGTTCCCTCCACCCATAGCCACTGGCCTTCATTCCCCCGAAGGGCGCATGTAGCTCGACACCGGAGGTGGGGCGATTCACAACCACGACGCCGGCCTCGATCTCTGCTTCGAATCTCGCTGCCGACGCGAGACTCGCGGTGTGGATGGCGGCCGACAAGCCGAACGGGGTTGCGTTGGCGCTGGCGATCGCATGATCGAGATCGCGAACCGCCTCCAGCACCAAGACCGGGCCGAACACCTCGTCGCAGCCGAGGTCGACGTCGGCGGGCACACCGGCCACGATGGTCGGCACGACGACGCCGCCATCACCCTCCGCACCCCCACAGATGAGCTCTGCCCCGGCTTCGACCGCCTCGCGAATCGACGCCCTCACGGCATCGGCGGCGCTCCGGCTGATGAGGGGCCCGACCAAGGTGGATCGATCGAGGGGATCTCCGGGGACCATCCGTTCGGCGGCCCCCGACAAGAGTGATCGAACATGGCCATACACGGAGTCTTGAATGAGCGCCCTCCGGGTGGCGGTGCACTTCTGCCCTGCGTAGCCGAACGCCCCCGAGGCCACCGCCGCAGCCGCCGCCTCCAGGTTGGCGTCGGCGAGGACGATTGCCGGGTTCCGACCCCCCAACTCGGTCTGTATGCGGATGCCCCTCTCGGCGCAGGCCACCCGCAGCACCCGACCAACCTCGACAGAGCCCGTGAAGCTCACCCCGCGGATGTTCGGATCGCCCACCAAAGCATCTGCAACGACGGATCCCCTGCCCGTAACGAGCGCAACCAATCCGTCGGGGATCGGCGCCTCCTCAACGCATTCCATCAGTACGGTCGCCACGCCGGCACCGGCGGTGGCCGGCTTGAGAACCACGCCGTTCCCGGCGACGAGCGCGGGCGCCATCTTCCACGCCGGAATGGCCAGCGGGAAGTTCCATGGCGTTATGAGACCCACGACGCCCAGGGGCCGCCGTCGACTGAACACTCGCATCGACGGAACCGGGCCTTGGAGAACCTCGCCGGTGCCGATGCGAAGCATGCTCGCATAGAACCGGAAGATGGCGACAGTCCGGGCCACCTCACCTTCTGCCTCAACGATAGGTTTGCCAACCTCCCGTGCCAGAAGGGGAGCAAGGTCATCTCGCCGCTCGAGCTCGTCCGCGATCGAGCGAAGTGCCAACTCCCGATCCGCCAGCGGGAGCGCGACCCATTCTCTCTGTGCATGAACCGCGGTCTCACATGCCAGCGCGACATCCTTCCGAGAAGCCTCCCGCACGGCTTTGAGAGGCTCCCCCGTCCAAGGCTCGGTGCGCTCGATGAGAGCGCC
The DNA here is from genome assembly GCA_013152275.1 of Actinomycetota bacterium. Lineage (NCBI taxonomy): Bacteria > Bacillati > Actinomycetota > Actinomycetota bacterium. The sequence continues at coordinate 10,470 of JAADGS010000090.1, forward strand.
ACCTTCGGAGGACCAATCGTGGATACGACTGTTGATAACGGCTGCTCGTGTCACACTACGCTCCAATCTGGCCTGCTTGCTCGGTTCCTGCTCGTCCCTTCGAATCCCGCCGGTCTGTGTCCTGCCGAGCGATGGATGCGACAACGTGGCTCTCGGTGGCTATCCCATCACTTCAGGCGGCAGGGAGATCCGAGATCTCTGTGGTGATGACCTCCTTGACAGGTCGAATCGGCTCGAGTCGATTTCAACACGGATTCCTTCTCGCGCGGAGGCGTAGGCGGCTTCGATGATCTGCACGATCCGGCGGCCGTCGGCACCTGTCACCGGAGGCTCCGTCCCGTTCGCCACCGCGGCACAGAACGCGTCCACGGACACCTTGACCGACCCGGCCCAGTCGTTGGCCGAATCACGCTCCGTCCAGGTGCCGTTGCGCCACACCCGGAGAGCCGGGCCGGTGGCAAAGCCTTCGAAAAGGGCCTCACATCCGGCCACTCGGGCGATCGCCTCGGTGCCGACCACCTCGATCTGATCGTCGAACAGGCCGGCCGGGCCCCCATAGGTCGCATCGATCGTGCCGATCGCACCCGTGGCGAACTCGAACAGGATCGAGTATCGGTCCTCACTTCCCGGACGGTCCATCACTGCAGTGACGGCGGTGATCGGCCCTCCCAGCGCCTCGAGTACGTAGACGCGGTGAACCCCGGCGTCCATGAGGAGACCACCGCCGGCCTGAGCGGGGTTCGATCGCCATCCACCGTACTTGCCCCCGATCGCAAGCCTCGCCCGGATCGTCAGCACGTCCCCGAGATCCCCCCGCTCGAGCATTCCGGCGAGCCTACGATGCGGCTCATAGAACAACTGGTTGTGCGACACTCCGACACTGCGACCTGCGTCCGCTGCGACGGCCAGGATCTGGTCGCACTCGGCAACGGACATCGCCATCGGCTTCTCGAGCAATACGTGCCGTCCGGCCGCCAGGGCCCGTAACGCGTGGGACGCATGGAGGTGGTGTGGCAGGCAGATATCGACAACCTCGATGTCATCGTCTGCGAGCAACTCGTCGAGCGACGAGGCCACCCGCCCATCGCCCCGAGACCGTTCCATGAGATCCGCATCGAGATCGCAGACAGTCACCGGTCCAACATGTGCCGATTCGCGCAGTCCGGCGAGATGGACCTGGCCGATCTCCCCGAGACCGATCAGGCCGACACCCACCATCAGGCGGCTCCCGGGACAAGGGCGCGCACCTGGTCCATCGCGAGCCGCGCCGCCGCGACGGGGTCGTTTCCGAGCACCTGGTCGAGGTACCGATAGGCCTCGAACTCGACCGAGAGCGGGCCCGTGTACCCGGTGTCATCGAGCGCCGTGAAGAACTCCGGCCACGGCACCTTGCCTTCGCCGAGCAGACAGAACAGGAAGTCCTCGCCCTCTATGCCCGGCGCTCCGAACGCGTCCTTGAGGTGGACGTGGACGATTCGATCGCCTACCTCACGTACGAAACCGGGGATGTCGTCATTCTCCATCACGAAGTGGCTCGGATCGAAGTTGACCGCGCAGGGAACCTCGGCAAGCACCCTGCGCATCGTGGCCGCGTCGTGGGCCAGGGTGCCCCAACAGGGCTCCAAGGCAACCTTCACACCGAGAGGCTCGGCGTAGGCGCAGGCGGCCTCCAGTGCCCGGAGCGAGTCGGTCCAAGCGGCTTCATCGTGGCGCGCCGCGGCGCCGTCCTCCCACAGGTTTGGGCCGGTGAGCACGTTGACCGTCGGCACACTGCGCCGCGCGGCCACGTCGATCGCCGACTTGGTGCGCTCGAGTCCGCCGACGGGGTCCGTGACCAGATCTTGCTGGCACGCGATGGCACACGCCGGTTCGACGAAGTCGTCGATGTGCGCCATGGTCCACTCGATGCTGTCGTAGCCCGCTCCGGTGATCGCCGCAGCGACCTCATCGGCCGGCATCGTGGCAAAGCCGATCTCGGCAAGGAACGCGATGGGGCGTCTCACGACATCGCCCCCGCATCGGTGAGCGCGGCCTCGAAGCGATCGACCATCTCCATGAGCTCGTCCCGCGTCGAGTTGACTGCCGGTTTGAGCTTGATCGTGTTACCGAGGTTGCCGAACACCGGGCCGGTGCGCCCTACCATCAGGCCTCGGTCGAGAGCGGCCTGGACGACCTCCGCGGCCTTCTCGAAGGCAGGCTCGCGGGTGGTCTCGTCCTCGACCAACTCGATGCCGATCATGAGGCCCTGCCCCCGCACGTCGCCGATGAAGCCGGAACGCTCCTGCAGGTCGCGAAGACGGTCGACGATGATCGCCCCCATCTCCTGAGCGTGTGCCGGCAGATCTTCCTCCTCCATCACCTCGATCATGGCGATGGCTGCAGCGCACGACACGGGATGACCGGACATCGTGAAGCCGTACTCCCATGCTGCCAGGTTGGCGTATTCGGGTGTTGCCAGGGTCGCGGACACGGGGAACCCGCCGCCGATGGCCTTGCCGAGCACGATCATGTCGGGCTCGATGTCGTAGTTCTCGCTCGCGAACATCGGGCCGCATCGGCAGAACGCGCCCTGAACCTCGTCCACGATCAACGGTACTTCTCGGTCTTTGCAGATCTCGGCAACCCGCTCCATATACCCGTCCGGAGCGGGAATCATGCCGCCGTTCGCCTGGAAGGTCTCGACGATCACGCCCGCGGGCTTGTGGGTGTGCGCCCGCTCCAGCGACCAGTCGATCAACTCGGCGCATGCCAGCCCGCAGCGTTCACGCTCGAGATTGAGCGGACAGCGGTAGCAGTAGTACTGCGGCACCCTGATCTGGCGTTTCAGGTAGCTGTCCAATCCCTTGTTGGAGCCCTCGTACATGCCCGGATACACGTAGCTCAACGGGATCGTCCCGAACGTCCTGCCGTGGAACGCCCCGTCGAGGCACACGAAATCGGTGCCTTCGGTCGTCCGCATCGCCATGTGCATGGCTCCCTCCACGGCCTCACCTCCCGAGAGGGCGTACAGCGTCTTCGAAAGGTCGCCCGGTGCCAGTGCCGCCAGCTTCTCGGCGAGCCGCGTTCGCGTCTCGGACTCCCACACCGGCGTCGTGTATTCCGTATTCCCGATCTGCTCCAGCACCGCCGCACGGATCTTCGGATGGTTGTATCCGAGGTTGACCACCCATTCACCGGAGATGGCATCGAGGTATTCTCTCCCGTCTGCAGCGGTAACCCACACACCCTGGGCCTTGGCGATGCCGATCGGCTCATCGCCCATGCTCTTGAGTACGTACCGCCGAGAGACCTCGCGGAGCTCTTCGTAGGATCCGTAGAACCGCAGCAGCGATTCCTCACCCATCGCTCGCTCCTCCGAGATACGCCGGCTTCGGCAGATCCCAATGCCCGACGTTGATGTTCTCCGTGTCGGCAGGATCCCGGCTGAGACGGAAGTCGATGAGGTATGGACCCCCGCTCGCCTGGGCCCTCCCGAGCGCCGCGTTCACCTGCTCCACTTCGGTGACCGTCTCGGCCTCGCACCCCATGGCCCGGGCGACTCCGGCGAAGTCGATCGGATTCGACGACCCGTCGGCCTTGACGAAGTCCACGGCCACCGGCCGCTCCTCACCGAACATGCCGCGCTGGAAGTCACGGATCGACACCCAACCGGCGTTGTTCAGACAGGCGATCACGACTGGTACGCCCAACTCGGCCGCAAGGTGCAGCTCCTGCACCGTCTGCAGCAGGTCACCGTCACCGGCGAGAGCGACGACGGGGTACTCGGGCTTCCCGAGCTTGGTGCCGATCGATGCCGGGAGCGTGTACCCCATTGTCGAGTAGCCGCCGGGCGACAACCACGGCTCGAACACCGGAAACTCCTGAAAGGCCTGGATCTGGGGATGACCGGCCGACGCGATCGCGATCGTCTCACGCGGCATGGCATCCCGGATCATGGCGAGGACCCGGCTCATCGACAGGGTGTCCTCACGCCAACGGGCACGAACCATCTTCCACCACTCCTCGGTACGCCCCTGCACCTCGGCGACGTAGTCTCCACGGTCAGCCCGCCCGCCCGCGAGGCTCTGCACCGCATCCAGCAGATCGGCAAGACCGGTCTTCGCATCACACACGATTCCGACCGCGACGGGGTAGTTCTTCCCGATTTCGTATGGATCGATGTCGAGGTGCACGAGTTTGGTCGGTGGTATGTTGAATGATTTGCCCGGAACATACGATGAGGCCGTCTGCTCGGCGAAGCGCGTTCCGACGGCAAGAATGACATCTGCTGCGGCGGTGAGCGCATTGCCACACGACGTGCCACACGCACCCGTGTGTTGGGCGCACAACGCGTGATCCTCCGGGAAGATGCCCTTGGACATCATCGTCGTCACGACCGGTGCCTGCAGGTACTCGGCAAGGGCTCGCAGTTCTGCCGCAGCATCGGCACGCACACATCCTCCGCCGGCGAGGATCACCGGCCTCTTGGAAGAGATGAGCAACCGGGCCGCCCGTTCGACTTCCTGAGGATCGGGCCGCACTCTGCCCGCAGGCCGCCGCTCCACCGGCAGCAGAGCCTCGGCCTCGACGGCAACCGACTGGACGTCCATGGGCATCTCGACGTGCACGGGGCCCGGCCGCCCGGTGAGCGCTTCATTGAAGGCCCTGGCGATGATCGACGGAACCCGGTCGCCACGATGGGCCACGAAGCTGCGTTTCACCACGGGACGCATCAGATTCGAGAAATCTGCATCGGCGTGCCGCTCGATCTCCTGCAACACCCCGGTGCCCTCCATGTAGGTCTGCGGACCACCGGTGACCGCCACCACCGGAATCGAATCGACGAACGATGTCGCCAACCCGACGATCGTGTTCACCGACCCCGGACCGATCGAGGTGACCGTGGCGAGCGGAGAGCCACTCGCCCGACAGTAGGCGTCGGCAATATGGGCAGCCGACTGCTCGTGTCTGGACTTCACCAGGGTGATGTCACTCCCGCGATCCTTCAGTGCGTCAAAGATACTCATGTTCCCGTGCCCGGGAATACCGCACACATACGGCACTCCCTCTGCGATGAGGTAATCGGCGAAGATCTCGCCGCCCGTCTTCGGCATGTCACTGTCCTCCTTCAGATGCCGTTCACATCACCATCGATGCCCTGCCCTGCGCGTTGTCACCTCCCCGCCGCCGCCGCGACCCGGCCCGCAAACGTCGCCGCCGAACCAGGATCCAACTCCCAATCGATGACGATCTCCTTGCGAACACCGACCAGAAGATCGCCATCGATCGCAATGGCTCCCGGATGAACGAGGACATCCACGCCCTCGAACGGCGCATCGCCGTCGAGATCCGGTGCGAGGATCGTCCCCGCGTAGTACTGACTCACCAGCGCCCTCACCCGCTCCACCCCACGCGGGGTCGGAGCCACCACCGCCGCAACGGCCGACGGCGAGATCATCGCCAACTGGCGCAGCACAGAGCGCGGTGGGATGAAGTTCAGATCGACGACCCGGTTGAGATCACATGACAGCTCCGCGAGATCGGCCAGGTGGAATACCGGAGTCGCCACGACATCGATCTCGTCCGCCCATCCAGGCGTCAGCTCGTCGAAGAGCAACGGCCTCAGGGCGACACCGGTGGTGTTCTCGACCAGCGGAGTCATGTGGTCCAGGTCGTATCGGTTGCACTCGACGAACGCCACTGCACCGACACCCCTCCCGCCGACCGCGAGCGCGGACTCGAACAGCTCCTGGATCCGCGCCGGACCGAGGCCGGCGCGCCGGGCGGTGAGGACGGCATCGCGTACGACGCGCTCCACCTCGTCATGGCCGAGTTCGGGGGCTGCACCGGCGTTCACCAGGAAGGCCCCGCGTCGCGGTTCCGTCCGCACCAGGCCGTGACGCGACAGCCGCCGGATGGCACGATTCACCGTGCTCGGGTTCGATCCGAGCTCCTCGGCGAGCACCCGGCACGACGGCAACTTCGCGCCGACCTCGATGATGCCTGCACCGATCCGTTCCAGCAGGGCAACATAGACCTCGTCGACACCCGCAACTCGAACGTTCATGCCACCCTCCCCATCAGGAGTGTGACGGGCTCGGGAACCTCCACGGCACGGACTTCCTGCAAACCCGCCGCCTCGAGCATGGACCGCAGCGTCGCGAGCGGATAGGCGGCGCCACCGGTCTCGACACGCATCATCACATCGAACAAGGGTCCGAAGGCGCCCGGCCCCACATCCCCGGCGAAGTCGTTCACGACGACGGTGCCCCCCGAACGCACCGCCGAGCAGACCCTGCGGAGCAGATCGACCCCTTCCTCCTCGGACAGGTCGTGGACCATGTGTGAGACGAGGGCGGCGTCGACGCTGCCGGCATCGACTCCGCACGATGGGGCCGTCATCACGTCGACTGCGATCAACTCGATGGACACGTCCGGGAGCGTGTTCAGACGCCGCTCCAACGCTTCGATCACCGGCGGCAGGTCCACCAGCACGACGGCCGAGCCCGCCTCGGCGAGGCGGAACGCGAAATACCCGAAACCACCGCCGACGTCGAGGACCCGCCGGCCGGGTGCAAGCTCGGGGAGGTCCCACGGTCTGGGACCGGTGTGCTCGGCGAGGACGTTCAGTGCATCGAGGAACATGTGTGCGGTCGCCGGATCGGAGGCGAGGCGGCTCTTCCACGGTTCGAGTGCCGGCCGGCCCGTTCTCACCACGTCGCCGAGTGACAGCCAGGCCCTGGCAAAGTACTCCTCCTTCTCGATCACCAAAGCGAGGTCCCGGCCACCTGCCATGTGGGCGGCGACGAAGGGAGTGGTCGCGAAACGGCCACCATCCTCGACGGCGAGACCGATACCGGCGAGGGAGCGCAGCAGTGCTCCCAGGGCTGCGGCATCGACTCCGATGGTCGCCGCCATGTCGGCAACGTCGCACGGCTCACTGGTCAGGTTCTCGAACACGCCGAGGCGTCGTGCCGCCATGACCACCATGGCGGGCTGATACCCGGTGAGTAGGTCGATGAACCCGAAGACGTCGGTAATCTCGCTCACGCGCTCCTCCTCATTGATCGATATAGGCCGAACGCGTCCCAGAGTCCCTTGATCTCCCGTCGCCATCTGCTCACGCGACGCGGAGGTGCTCCCAGATCGGCAAGTAGTGCCTGCGCTGCGTTGCGACCCGGCAGCCCTGAGACTCCACCGCCCGGGAAGGTCCCGGCCCCCGTCAAGTAGAGCCATGGTAGTTCGGTCCGATACCCGCGGGCCCCCGGCGGACGCCAATCGAACAGCTGATCGAGTGTGAGGTCGAGGTGGTTCGGGTTTCCTCCCGGAGCGCCGATACGCCGCTCCCAGCCGGCCGGGCCGAGGACTCTCCGGTCGACCGTGATCGGTCGAAGGTCGATGCCGGTGATCCGTGCGAACCCGTCGAGAACGCCGTCCACGGCCTGCTCCTCGGCCGCTCCATCCCAGGAGCGATCGCGTAGCCGCACCGGAACGAAGGCCGAGAGCCATACCGTACCCCCTCCGTCGGGCGCCGCGGTCGGGTCGAGCACCGATGGGGCTGCCCACATCATCGCAGGACTGCCGGGCATACGGCCGGCGATGATCTCCCCAAAGGAGGTGTGTAGCGAGTCGGACCGTTCCTGGAGCAGCCACAAGGCGGCATCTGCGTCTCCGCCCACGATCGTCGCCGGAGCCGACAGCGCCAGATCTATCTTGAGTTCCCCGATATTGAGGGCACCCGACTGCACGGCCTCGGCGGCCGACCGCAGGGTCGGAGGCGGATCACCCAGCAGGTGCACCGTACGGCGGATGTCGAGCGACGACATCACGCGGCGAGCCGCCACGAACTCTCCGTCCTCGAGACGGATCACCGCTCCCTCCGCCGTGGAATCGATGCCAACCACTCTGGCGTTGGTCCGCAGCGTGCCACCCGACGCCTCGAGCGCGGAAGCGATGGCATCGATGAAGGCACCCGCCCCGCCCCTCGGACGGTGGCTCCTGCTGCCGTGAGAGCCGGGCAACATCAGGGCGAACAGCCCGGTCCCGGGGAGCCATGGCGGCAGTTGGCCGTGAGCCCCGTACATCGCCACGGCACCGGCAAGGTGTCCGTCGCGGATGCGACGCCCGATCACCGATTCGGCGGATGAAACGAGCAGCCGGGCGAGATCAACGTCGGTCGAGAGCGACTCCGCGAGCCTGATGACCTCGCCGAAGGCGGGCACGCCGGGGAGAGCGTCGAACGCGTCGACCGCGCGCGCCGCCAGGTCTGCAAAGGACCGGTAGGACTCACGGTCGGCCCGCCCGATCCCGCCCCACCCATCGATGGTCGCTTCGAGGTCGGAATGGAACAGCAAGCGGGCACCATCGCCGAATCCGGCACCGACGAGGATCTCACGATCGAGCAGGTGCAGTCCGTGATCGGTGAGGTGCAGGTCGGCGACGACGTCGTCGATCATCGTCAGGTCCACGGCCCCCCGTTCGAGCCGGTGTCCGCTGTCGAGTGCCTCCGTCCAGATACATCCGCCGGCGTCATCATTGGCCTCGAGGACCTCGACGTCGAGTCCCGCGGCCGCCAGATAGGCGGCACACACGAGGCCGTTGTGGCCTCCGCCGATAACGGCTACATCTCGCACAACCTGGACATCCCCTCCGCCACGAGCCCGGACTCCCTCGCCAGGGTCTCGGCGAGGGGCCTGCATCGGGCGATCTGCTCCAATTCGTCGACGGTCGTCGGCACTCCCTCCGTGAGGAGCCGTCTCCCGTCGACCCACACATCCGATACCGAACGCGGGCTCGTGCAGTATGCGATCTGCTGGTACGGATCGTGGATGTTGGCCAGCTCCGCCGTTCCACCGAGGAGTACGACGTCGGCCCGCTTCTCCGGTTCCAGACTGCCGATACGGTCCGCAACCCCCAGCGCCTCGGCTCCACCGATCGTCGCCATTCGCAGTACCTCGGGCGCGGTCAGTGACGCAGGGTCGAGCCGGTCGACCTTCTGCAGCAGTGCCGTCATCTTCATGACCTCGAGCATGTTCTGGGAGTCGTTCGATGCCGCGCCGTCGGTACCGAGCCCGAGACGCAGACCGGCGGCCCGAAGCCTGGGCACGCAGCTCACTCCCGATCCGAGGATCATGTTGGCGACCGGGTTGTGGACGCCGGCGGTGTCATGAGCGGCGAGTAGCTCGATATCGCCCTCGGAGAGCCAGATGAGGTGGGCGGCGATGACCTCGAGATCGAGCAGACCGATGGCCGCCGCCTGTTCGATGCTGTTCCTGCCCCAGCGAGACCGCGCCTCGACGATCTCCTCGCGGACCTCTGCCAGATGGGTGTGTACCGGCCAGCCCCGCTCGGATGCCGTGGCAACGGCAGCCTCGAGCAAAGGGTCACTCGATCCCAGCATCGTCCCGACACCCATCCGGAAATCGAGCAACTCGGCCCCTGCAGCCGCCTCATCGAGTGCCAGGTGCTCCTCGATGGCGGCCTCCACCGTGAATCGACGACCTCCAAAAGGATCGAAGGCGTCCTCTGCCCCGAAGGCGACCATGCCGCGAAGTCCTGCCTCGGCGAGGCCCTCGACGACCCCGAGACTGGCGAACGAGCCCGGGTGGTAGTGATGGAACATGTCGTTGACACAGGTCACACCCGAGTGGAGCAACTCGGCCGCCTTCAGAAGGGAGCCCTCCCTGGCCATCTCTTGCGTGAGCACCGCGCCCGCCGGAGTGACCACGCGCGTGCCCCACTCGAACAACGTCAGGTTGGACCCCATCCCCGGGATCAGTGCCTCGGAGAGATGGGTGTGCGCATTGACCAGACCCGGGATGACCACGCCCGTGCCATCACCGATGACGGTGACACCGGGATGCGCCCTTCGTACGTCCGCATAGGAGCCGACCATGGCGATCGCGCCGTCGCGCATCAACACGGCGCCGTCGCGAACCTCCCCGATCGGACCGGACGTGAGCACCCAGGCCCCGCGCACGAGCACGTCTTCGCGTGCCGGCAGGCTCACACGACACCCTCGACTTCGGTGAGCGACTCGTCGAGCACACCCAGCAGCTCGTCGAGTTCGTCGGTTGTGACAATGAGCGGTGGTGCCACGCGGATCGTCCCGTCGGCGTTCAGCATGGAGCCAACGATCACGCCGCGCCGCTCCATCGCCTGGACCACCGGCATTGCCAGATCGTCGGAAGCGACGTCGAATGCCCACCAGAGCCCGAGCCCGCGCACCGCCACCAAAGTTTCATGGCGATCCATCAACCGGGCAAACCCCGAACCGAGATACTCCCCCATCTCGCGGGCTCGGTCGATGAGGCCTTCGCGTTCGATGATGTCGAACGTGGCGGTGGCGGCAGCGCACGATACCGGGTTGCCGCCGAACGTGGTGAGGTGAGACAGGGGCGGGTCGAGGAACGTGGAGAATATCTCTGCGGTCGAGATGAAGGCGCCCAGCGGCAACCCTCCACCCACGGCTTTGGCGAGGGTGATCACGTCGGGAACGACACCCCACTCCTGGCAGGTGTACCAGTGACCGGACCTACCCATGGCTCCCTGCACGTCGTCGGCGATGAGCAGCGCCCCGCGCTCGGTGCACAGATCCCTGAGGCCGGGGAGAAAGCCGTCCGACGGGATCCGGACACCCGCTTCCCCCTGCACGGGCTCCACGATCACGCCTGCAGTGTCATCCCCGATGGCCGCCGCCGCCGCATCGAGATCGTCGAACGGCACAAACGTGACCCGTTCGAGGAGTGGACGGAACGGTGCCCGATATCGTTCGCGCCAACTCACCGACAACGACCCGTAGGTGCGGCCGTGAAAGGACCCTTCGAACGCCACATACCCGGGCCGACCCGTGTACTTGCGCGCCAGCTTGAGAGCACCTTCGTTGGCCTCTGTGCCGGTGCTCGTGAGGAATGCAACGTCGAGGTCGCCGGGGGCGACCCTGGTGAGGCGCTCGGCGATATCGACCTGGGGTGGCAGCACGAAGCGTCCGTAGACGTTGACGTGTGCGAAGCGTCGCATCTGACGTTCCACGGCGGCGACGACCTCTGGATGGGAGTGACCGACGTTGGACACGGCGATGCCCGAGATCATGTCGAGATAGGAGATGCCGTCGGCGGCAGTGATCCGACACCCGGAGGCGCCCGTGATCACCATCTCTTTCCGTCCAGGCACCGTCTGGGACAAGTGGGCGAGAAAGCCGTCCTTGTATCGTTCGGCAACCTCGGTAGGCATGGAGTCGGTCATTGAGCACCTTCCATCTGACGAGCCTTGTGATACCAAGGAATCGTGATCCGTTCGATGAGGACGATGAGGCTGAAGAACCCCACGCCGAGCACCGAGAGGGCAAAGATAATGGCGAATACCTCGTCGGTGTTGACTGCACGATTCTTCAACAGCAGCAGGTAGCCGAGCCCGCCCTTCGCTCCGACCCACTCCCCGAAGACTGCGCCCAGCACACTGAACGCCGCGGCCACTTTCATCCCGGTGAAGATGTGCGGTAGGGCCACGGGAATGCGAACCTCTCTGAAGATCCGGGCGCGGCTCGCCCCGAACGTCCGCATGAGTCGCACCATCTCCGGATCGACCGCCTTCAGGCCGTCGACGGTGCTGACCGCTATGGGGAAGAAGGCGATCAGCACCACCACCAGCACCTTTGGCAAGATCGAGAAACCGAACCAGATCACCAGCACTGCTGCAACGGCCGGAATCGGGATGGTCTGGCTGACGATGAGCCAAGGGTATACGGCAGAACGCACGACCTTCGAGTAGGCGAGCAGAACGCCGATGCTGATGCCGACCACCGCTCCGAGCGTGAAGCCCAGGACCATCTCGAGGGTCGTGATCCGTGCGTTGCTCAGCATGCTGCCCGGACTCTTGAACAGAGCGACCACGATCTCACTCGGCGCCGGGTAGATCCGGGGATCGGCGTGGGTGACGATGGTGAGCAGCTCCCACCCGAGGACCACGAGCAGCCCGAAGGCCACCGGCGGCAGCGTCTTCTTGAGCCAGTTAGGCATCCGACGTCATCTCCTTGGCGCTCATGTCCTGTGTGTCGGGGTGCAGGTAGCGGATGGCCTGCGCCTTCAGGGCCGCGAACTCGGGTGACAGGACAGTTTCGTAGGGTCGGGGTCTGGGCAGGTCGATCTCGAGGGTGAGCACCACGCTCGCCGGACGTTCCGACAGAACGTAGACACGATCGGACAACCGGATGGCCTCGTCCACATCATGGGTGATGAACAGGATCGATGCAGCCGACGCCTGCCAGATATCGAGCAGCCATGACTGCATCTGCAGCCGGGTAAGGCTGTCGAGCGCCCCGAACGGCTCATCCAGCAGCAACACGTCGTCACCGGCGAGGAAGGTCCGGGCGAGTGCCGCCCGTTGCCGCATCCCCCCGGAGATCTCACTGGGGTAACAATGGCCGAACCCACCAAGCCCGAACCGCTCCAGGATCTCCTCGGCCCTGGCCCGCGCCTCCCGGCGGGATGTCCCCTTGACCATGAGGCCGAGTGCCACATTGTCGGTGATGCGCTTCCATGGCATGAGCAGGTCCTTCTGCTGCATGTACCCGCAAGTGCCGAGTCGGTCCGGCGAACCATCGACCAGCGCCTCGCCGTCAGTCGGCTCGAAGAGTCCCGAGATGATGTTGAACAGGGTGGATTTGCCACAGCCGCTGGGACCAAGGAGGCTGACGAAGTGATGCCGGCCGACCTGAACATTGATCCCGTCGAGGACTTCGACACGGCCAGAGCCCTTCCCGAACTCCTTCGAGATGTTCCTGACGCTGATGCGTTCGTTCATGGGGCCCTTTCCGTGATTGATGGCCGGGGGGGAATACGGCGTGCTTCCCCCCCGGCCGACACCACCGCTCAGGGAAGGAACTCGGTGGTAATCAGGTTCTCCGGCATGGACTCGAGCACGCCAACTTGGACTGCCCAGGTTAGGTAGTCGGCAATCCCCTCGTCGGAGATCTCGCCGAACTTGCCGTTCGGGCCAAGGAAGTACGGCTTGACGTTATTGAACTCCGCGGTTGCGAATTCGACGTCGATGCCGTCCGCGTTGTCGGCCAGATCGGCGATGGCCTTGTCCTCGTTGTTCAGAGCGAAGTCATAACCGCGCGCCAATGCCTGGGCGAAGGCGGTCAAGACCTCCGGCCGGTTCTTGATCGTGTCGCCACTGGCGAAGAGCACCAGCTCCGGGTAGGGAGGTGCCCCATACTCGTCAGGCCGGAACACGTAGGGTGTTTCGCCTTCGAGTTCCAATACGACGGCCTCCGCGCTCCAGAAGCCGATGGCCGCATCGACCGTCTGGCCGATGAGGTTGCTGACCGCATCGAAACCAATCGTGACAAACTCGACGCTGTTCACGTCGACACCGGAGCTCGACAAGATCACCCGTGCAATCGCCTCATCCGACGGCACGCCGGTGACACCGATCGTGCCTCCACCCAACTGACTCGGATCGGTGATGCCGATCGCGGCAGTCGACATCAGGGCAGCAAGCGGTACCTGCTCCAGAGCCATGAAGATCTGGATGTCCTCGCCCTGGGCGCGCAACGAAGCAACGTCGGCGATCGGCGCTATGCCGATGGTTGCCTTCCCGGCCATCACCAGGCGCAACGTGTCTGCCGACGACGTCGGCGGCTGGATATCGATGTTGATGTTGGCATCGTTGAAATAGCCCTCGGCAAGCGCAGCGTAGATGCCGGTGTGGATGCCGCCGGGAACGAAGTCCAGGATCAGCGTGGCATCCGTCTTCTCGGCGAGGCCTCCCCCGCTGCCGCCACAGGCTGCGGCGACGAGCGAGATGGATAGCACCAGTACCATCAACCTGGCGATCCGTCCTCGTTTCACTCGACTCGTCATACCTTGCTCCTCTCTGTGTCGGTTCGCATGTCGTCGGTCGTCGGACTCATGTTCTTCCACGCGGTCTCGGAGACCCTGGATCCCCGAAGGTCGCCTCCACCCATGCCATCGCTCGCGGCAGCTCCGCGGCGGTGTGCCGGAGGCGATTCCCCCAATCGGTCTCCCCTCTCTCGGTCGTCCCGTCGAGAGCCACACGCGCCCGCTCCTCCAGAAAATAGAGGCGGGTGAGCGCTTCGAGCGGTGTCGCCCCGACGGTCAGAGCACCGTTCGCCCGCAAGATCACCGCGAAGGCGTCGTTCAATGTCGCTGCGACCGCTGCACCCTGGACGAGGGTAGCGACGAGGTCGACGTCGTCATGGACTGCAACCTGCTCGCCCGCAAGCGCTCCCAGGCCGTGCAGGAGCGGCAGATCCTCGATGCCCGCGCCCCATGAGACGACGGCGGGCGGATGCCCTCGGCAGATAGCCCCGACGTCGGAACGCTCCATATACACGGCAGCATGCATCGCCGTCTCGAGCGGCGCTCCACCGACCCCCGACGGCGGGACCGCCATGTCGGGAACGATGATCACATCGTCCGGACCGGCGCCGACAAACGGGAGTGTGCTCGTAATGGCGAACCCGTCGCGCCATCTGGCCGAGACATGCCCGAAGGCCTCGGCCAGTCCGGCACCGGCCATCATCCGGGCGGTCCGAACAACGGTCTCGCGGACGGCACGCTCATCCATCCCCCCCACCTCCCAATGGAACACCGGGAGGGCGCACGCCCCGAATGGCGATGAACCGGGTCCGCGTCAGATCCTCGTACGTGTAGCCGATGCCCTCCCTGCCGGCACCTGCGAGCCCGACTCCTCCGAACGGAACCACCGGTGGTCGATAGTTGTTCGTGCCGTTGATCACAACGCCACCGACCTCGAAGCGTTCCGCCGCGGCCAGCGCCCGCTCCAGATCGCCGGAGAAGACTGCAGCGGTGAGGGCCAGCCGCGACGAGTTGACGATCTCGATCGATTCCTCCTCCGTGTCGAAGGGGATCACGGTGACGACGGGCCCGAAGATCTCATCATCGGCCACCACGTCGGCACCGGTCGGCACCGAGTCGAGCAGCGCCGGCCGGTACCACGCGTCCCTCGCCGACACCTCACCGCGCACAAGGGTCCCGCCCTGGGCAACGGCGTTCGCGACCTGGGCCGCAACCCGGGCTGCACTGCGGGCATCGATGAGTGGGCCAACCTCACTGCGCTCGTCGGTCGGGTCGCCGACGGTGACCGCCGCCAACGCCGCCTCCAGCCGCTCGGCAACCTCTGCGGCAACCGAACGGTGCACGACCAGTCGCTTGGTCGCCGCACACGCCTGACCGTTCATGAGCATCCGACCCCTCATCGTCTCGGACACCACCAGGTCCAAATCGGCGTCATCGAACACGACGGCGGCACCGTTCCCGCCCAGCTCGAGGTGAAGCGGCCGCAGCATCCGGGCGGTCGCCTGTGCGACCGCCATTCCGGCTCCGACGCTTCCGGTGAGCGAGACGGCATCGACGCCTGGGGCTGCACAGAGGGCGGCACTGATTACACGGTCACCAGGGAGAACCGTCAGTACGCCCTCCGGCAGCCCCGCATCGATGAGGACCTGTGCGGTGGCGATGGTCGCCAGCGGGTTCTGTGGAGGCGGCTTGATCACCACCGTGTTGCCCGCAGCGAGCGCGGCCCCCGCTTTCTCGACGGTGAGCTCCACCGGAAAATTGAAAGGAATCACGCATGCCACGACCCCCAGAGGCACCCGCTCGACGAGAGTCAGGTCCCGCTCGCCGCCGGGCAGGGCCCCCGTGGGTGCCAGGTAGCCGGCATCGAACCGGCCCACATGAGCGTTTTCGTCGAGGAGAGCCGCTGCCCCCAAGACCTCCTTGCGGGCCTGGGTGATGACCTTGCCGCTCTCGCGGGCGTGAGCCGGTCCGAGTTCCCCGGCCCGCTCCTCGAGCAATGCAGAAGCCCGGGAGAGGACGGCCGCCCGCTCGTGTGGGGCAGCCCGCCGCCAGTCGCCGAACGCCCGCCTGGCAACGGCAACGGCACGGATGACGTCATCGGGAGTCGCCTCGCGGACCGAGCCGAGAACCACGCCGTCGGCAGGGGCGTGGATCACTCGCTCGGTACCCGAGGCGATCATCATGGAGACGACCCTCGCTTACCTTGCCTGGAATTCGACCAACCGGCCATGCACCCCGCCGCTCTTGTCTCTAACAGAGACACAGTCTACAGGAACCAAACGCCGATTGCACGGCCCAGGCGGTGATTTCGTGCCGGAATGCTCACTTTGTCGAGAACGACGAACATACCCGACAAGCGCATCCGAAGGAGGGATCACCGCCGTCGACGGTGAAGTCTCCGATGGACGCACCGACCGCCCGGGGCTCTCCGGCCTGATCAACGATGGCGTTCACCTCCTGTGAGCACGATTCGGAGGGAGATTCAGCCCAATCCGGCCGCGGTGATGATTCTGCGGGCGATCGGACGGGAGCGCTCCACCGCCTCGACCGGGTCGACATGCACGATCCGGCCACCCACGACCGACCGGGTACCGGCGACCCAGACATCCTTGACCTCCGTGGGCCCGGCAGAGTAAACGATCGCTCCAAATGGATCGTGAACGTTGGCCAACGCCGGAGCCTCTCCATCGAAGACAACGAGATCGGCAGCCTTTCCGGGCTCGAGCGACCCGACCTCGTGATCCAGGCCGAGCGATCGAGCACCATCGATCGTTGCCATCGCAAACGCCTCGCCCGCCGAGAACGCGGTTGCCTGGAGCCGATCGACCCGCTGTAGCAGCACGGTCGTCTTGATCGCCTCGAGCATATCTTGGCGATCGTTGCTGGCGGGGCCGTCGACTCCCACACCCACCGCGACACCGAGCGCACGTAGCTCCGGCACCGGACACACTCCCGACGCCAAGATCATGTTCGACACCGGGTTGTGGGCCACGCCCACCCCGTGTTCGGCGAGAAGCTCGCGATCGTCGGCATCGACCCACACGCAATGAGCTGCGATGGTCGGCGCTGCGAACAGCCCCGAACGTGCGCAGTGCCCGATGGGTGAGACGCCGTAGCGGGAACGGATGACGGTCACCTCTTCCCTGACTTCCTGAAGATGGATGTGCACGCCGTGTCCGCCCGACGTTGCAAGATCGACGCTCTCCGCGAACAACGCCTCGGACTGCGCGCCGAGGGCGGCGATCCCCACTCTGAAGCGGGACAGCCGGCTCTGTGCTGCGGCTTCGGCAAGGGCGGCGTGCTCTTCGAGGAGCACCGGGATCCTCACGCCTCTGATGTCGGCCGCCCCGAAGGACACGACACCACGCAGCCCCAGATCGTCGAGTGCACGCACCACGCCGGGTGTCACCGGACGACCCTGCTGCGGGTCGCACACGAACATGTCATTGGCCATCGTGATCCCGCTTCGCAGCATCTGCATCCCGCCGATCAGCGTGCCGACGTAGGCGGCCTCGTCGTCGAGATGTGGGGCCACGGGTCCGATCAAGGCGTCGATCCACTCCCAGAGCGTGTACTGCTTGGCGATACCGGTGATGAGCGGCTCCGAGAAGTGCCCGTGGGTATTGATGAACCCCGGGGTGACCACATCGTGTGGCCCGCCGGCGACGACATCCTCGGGGAACCGTGCCCGAAGGTCCTTCCAGGTTCCGACCGCGTCGATCCTGTCGCCCAGGATCCTGACCGCCCCATCGGTGATCACCGCCGGTTCTGCCGCGGTCAACACATGACGCGCGCGGATCAGCGTCGCCTTCTTCATGTCTTCATCCACGGTCTGCCGAGCGCCGCGGGGGGCTTACCGCTGCGCGCCGCGACGGCGTAGGCGACCAGTGTCAGCACGAACGGGATCATCAGCGTGATCTGGAATGGGATAGAGACGATACCGAGTGCCTGCACCCGCACCGCGATGGCATCTGCCGCCCCGAAGAACAGCGCGACGCCGATGGCCCACATGGGGCGCCATCTCGTGACGATGACGAGAACGAGAGCGATGAAACCCGTCCCTCCCGTCATGTTCTCGATAAAGGTGAACAGCTGTGCGAGTGAGATCGCCCCGCCGCCGAGCCCGGCAAGGGCGCCGCACAGAAGCAGTGCCCCCCACCGGCTCCGGACGACCGACACGCCGACACTGTCGAGCGCATCCGGATCCTCGCCGGACGCACGCCAGCGAAGACCTGGCCTCGATCGGAACAGCACAAGGCTGAGGATGACCGCAATCGCCACGGCGAGATAGAAGAACGGCGACTGCTGAAACAGGACCTCGCCGAAGAACGGGATACCGGACAGGCCGGGGATGTTGATCGGCTCGAAATGGGCGACCTCCAACTGCTGGGTCGTACCAAACATCAGCCGTGACAAGTACGTGGTGAGCCCGAGAGCGCCGAGGTTGAGAGCGATCCCGCTCACGATCTGGTCACCCGCCCATCGGATGACCACCACACCATGAAGTGCTGCCACCGCCATCCCGCCGAGTGCGGCGGCCACGGCTCCGAGCCAAGGGTTACCGGTCACCTCCGCACCCACCACACCTGTGAAGGCGCCCATGAGCATCATCCCCTCGAGGCCGATGTTGAGGATGCCGGCGCGTTCCGAGATCACCTCTCCGGTACCGGCAAAGATGATGGGTACCGCCAAACGCACGGCGCTGGCAAAGAAGGCGGTGGAGATGAACAGGTCGACGATGGTGTCCACGGTCACTCCTCCCCATCGGCGGCAAGTAACTCGCTGACGGCTCTTCGGCGCTTGATCCACATGGACAGCCGCTCCGATCGGGCTATGACGAGTAGCAGAATGATGATGGCCTGGGCGATCAGGCTGGTGGCGGCCGGCACTTGGGCGATCCGCTCCATCGAGGAGGCACCGGCTTGCAGACCTCCGAACAGGAGAGCCGCTGCAACGACTCCGCCGGATCGCGCGTTTCCGACCAGTGCCACGGCAATGGCAGTGAACCCGTACCCGGGTGAGAAGAAGTCGCTGAGGCGGTATTGCGTTCCGGCCAGTTCCACGACACCGGCAAGCCCCGAGAGTCCACCGGCGATCACCATCGCAAGGATGGTGAGCCGGCGTACCGACATTCCCGCGAACTCGGCGACGTGCGGGTTGTCCCCGAGTGTGCGGAGCTGCAGCCCGAAGCGGGACCGCTCGAGGAGCACGTACACGCCGATGGCGGCGACACCCGCGAGCACGATGCCGAACGGGATCGACAGGGGTCCGATCTCGAGGACCGGAAGACGGAATTGGACGGCGATCTCCTTGGACCAGGGGTATCCGCCGCCCGCCCGATCGCGCAGCGGCCCGTGGATGGCCCATCCGGCGAGCAAGATGCCGATCGCGTTCAGGAGGATCGTGGTGATGACCTCGTTCATGCCGAGGCGTGCTCGCATCCACCCCGGGGACCCGCCCCACACCACGCCGGCAGCCGCCCCCACGATGAGGATCATCATGACCGCGACGAACGGGATGCCGATCGGAACTGCCTGGGAGATCGCTATGGCTGCGAGGGCCGCTACGTACAGCTGGCCATCTCCCCCGAGGTTGAACAGGCCCGCCCTGAGCCCGACGGCCACACCGAGGCCGATGAACATGAGAGGGATGGTCTGACGAAGCGTCTCCTCGAATGCTCGCGCGTCTCCCACGGCTCCCCTCGCGAGCGCAGGCAGCGCCTGGCCCAGATCGACGCCGCTCAGCGCGAGGAACGCGATGGACAGGCCGACGCCCAGGGCGACGATCGCAATGCTGACCGCTCGCTGGGAGGTCAGAAGGTTCGCGAGAGTGAAGCGGCGCGTGGTCATGGCCGATCCAGCTTCTCACCGCTCATGAGCAGACCGATGCGCTGGTCGGCCCCATCACCCGGGATCACCTCGCCGACGATTCGGCCCGACGACATCACCAGGATCCGGTCCGCCACCGACAGGATCTCGTCGAGATCATACGACACGAACAACACTCCCCCTCCCCGACCCCGGACGGCGAGGAGTTGTTCGAGCACGAACCTGGCTGCGGCGATGTCGAGGCCCCGACACGGGTTCATGGCAATGACCAGCTCGGGTTCATCGCCGAGCTCGCGAGCCAGGACGGCCTTCTGCTGATTGCCTCCCGACAGCTCACCGGCCGGCTGGTCCGGTCCGGCGGCCCGCACGTCGAATCGCTCGAGGAGCGACACACATAGGCGATGTGCCTTCTGGCGATCGATCAATCCCTGGTGCACCAGGCCGCGCTGTCCCCAGCGTCCCAGATGCAGGTTCTCCCAGAGCGCCAGGCCGAGAGCCAAGCCGTGGCGATGCCGATCCTCCGGGATGCGAGCGATGGACGCCGACAGTCCGCGATTCCAGCATCTCGAACCGTCGCTGAACCAGACCCCTCCCCCGTCGGCCTCACGTATCCCGCAGATCACCTCGATCAGCTCCCGCTGGCCGTTGCCATCCACGCCCGCGATGCCCACGATCTCGCCGGCCCGTACCTCCAGTTCGACGTCCTGCACCAAACGACGCTCACCGGAGATGTGCAGGCCTTCGATCCTCAGCAGCGGCCTCCCCACCGTCGCAGGAGGAGGATCGAAACCCGTCTCGATCCGCCGTCCGACCATGAACGTGACGAGCTCCTGGCGATCTGTGGCGGCAGTGTCGAGCGTCGCCACTTCGCGGCCATTCCGCAGAACCGTCACCCGGTCGCTCAACGCAAACACCTCGTCCAGCTTGTGTGTGATGAAAATGACGCTGAGTCCCGAAGTCCGGTACTCGCGCAGAGCGTCGAAGAGCACGTCACGCTCGAGTGGGGTGAGCGTGGCGGTCGGCTCGTCGAGGACCAGGAGCGTCACCTCCTGGGCCAGTACTCGCAGCAGGCTCACCCACTGTCGTTGACCCACGGAGAGGTCGGCGACGACCGCGTCCGGATCGACGTTCCCCCCGAACCGACCCTCGACGTCCTTGACCACGGCCCGCACGGAATCCATGGCGAGCCAGAAGTGATCGCCCATGGCGAGCGCGAAGTTCTCGGCGACCGTGAGCGCCGGGACGAGTCGATCGTGCTGATGCACCATGCCGATGCCCAATGCGGCGGCCGCCTGCGGCGAAGCGATCTCGACACGCCGCCCTCGCCAGAAGATCGCGCCCGAGTTCGGTCGCGTGATCCCGTCGAGCACCCTCATCAATGTGGTCTTGCCCGCCCCGTTCTCACCGAGGAGTGCGTGAATCTCCCCAGGTCGAACCGACAACGATGCGCCGTTCAGAGCGACGGTCGTCGCATACTGCTTCCGGATCCTCTCCAACCGGAGCAGGTCGGTGCCGCCGGAGGGCGTCCCACCCACCGGCGGCTCCATGGCCTGCTGTCCAGCGAGACCGCTCAGCTCTGCGGCTCCGGAATGAACGGCACCTTGATGCTGCCGTCGACGATCGAAGCACTCGCTGCATCAACGGCCGCCTGGATCTTGCTTGCGAGCGCGTCATCAACAGCCCTGATCGGCGCGAGACGGAGCACGTCCGAATCAAGACCGAAGAAGCGCTGTTTGCCGCTGAACTTGCCGTTCACAATGTCACCCACTGCATCGACGATGAGAGCACGCTGATCCACGATCTGGGACGTGATGACCGCCTCCGGTGCCACATCGTACTGGTCGCCACCCCAGCCGATAGCGTAAACACCTTCTTCCCGCGCCGCCTGGATGACGCCGATACCGGCGGCATCGGCTATCTGATACACGACGTCGACACCTTCCGAGATCATGGCCCGGGCGGTCTCCTTGCCCTTCTCGACGTCGTCGAAGGTTCCGAGGTACGTGAGGGTCACCTTGATATCGGGGTTGACGGACTGCGCCCCGAGACGATATGCCTCCATCTGTGCGACGATGACCGGGAACTCGAAGCCGGCGATCCCACCGATCTGATCGGTTTTCGTTGCCATGGCGGCGACGATTCCGGCGAGGTAGGCGGCATCCTGGGACTCTGGCTGCAGACCCTGCATGTTGGGACCGGACAGGTCATTGTTGTTGGTGACAAGGAAGATGGTCTCCGGATACTCCGGCGCAACCTTCTTGGCAATGTCTCCGAACTCGAACCCCTGGCCGATCACGATGTCGTATCCGGCCGACGCATAGTCTTCGAACGCCTTCACGAACTCCGGCACCGGCGTCATCTCCGAGTACGCGGTCTTCGCACCAAACTGCTTCTCGAGTATCGCCAGCGACTCGAAGGCCAGCTGGTTGAAGCCCTTGTCATTTGCCGAGCCCGGCAGGACCAGAGCCACCTTGATCGGCTCCGCCGCCGCGGTCGTCGTGGTTGCCTGTGTGGTCGACGACTGTGAGGCTGCGGTCGTCGTGGTTGCCTGTGTGGTCGACGACTGTGAGGCTGCGGTCGTCGCGGTGGTGCTACCCCCACAGGCCGCAGCCAGCAGGGCCATCGTCAGTAGTAGTCCGATCAAGTGTATCCATCGTCGTGTCATGAGTTGGCTTCCTCTCGTGCAGTCGGCCACCGATCGGCGGCACAACTTCGTCAGGGCCGGGCCTTCGATGGCCCGTCTTTCTCCTCACTTCTCTTCATCAGTACTTCCGCCCCGTCCGGCGGGTGGGTCACAGCCGTCACCTCCCTTCCAACCAGGCCGTCAAGTGGTCGAGTGCCTCCGGTAACCCGAGCGGGGTGTCGTTGCCATCGCCCCGGGCGTACACGGCGCGGACCGCACCCGGTGTCGCCGACCTGCCCTCGCGGGCCAGCCGCTTCGCGAGCGCCGCCTTCGCCTGGCCGAGTTGCTCCACCGTCGGCATGATCGTGACGACACCCGGCAACTGATCGAGCACGCCACGCAGCGCGATCGGGCCCTCCGGGCCCTTCCGGGTCATGGGAAGTCCCTCGGCCTTCCTCAGCGCCGCATCGGCCAGAAACGAGCGGTGGGTGAGCCCGGGTGATACCCAGGCGCCGATGCCTGCGTAGCGGTGCCTCACCCGTCGCAACGTGGCGGCGATGATGTCGACGAGTCGGTTGTGCATCTCCACGTACGCAGCCCGCTCGTTGGGGCCCCATCGCCACTTCCCGTTACCGAGGTCGATGGCGGTGCAGTCGTCCCGCTCCGGCGACACCGAGGTGCCCCGCGCTTCGAACAAACCGGGGTCGTCGTAGCTGGTCGCCGGACTCTGCTCACCGCGCCACTCGTAGATGTACGGATAGGGCACCATCGCCATGGGCTCGGACATGACGATCCGGTCCAGTGCCACGTCCCCTTTGCGCAGCGGTCCGACGTGCAGCAGCGCAGGATCCTCGTCCGGGTCGAGCACGGCGCGCAATGGAGCCGGCACCGCCAAGTCGCCCTCCGGCTCCCACCCCGCAGCAAGCAGCGCCCCGTTGATGGCCCGGTGCTCTCGGCTCGTGCTGTACGGCTTGTACTTGGTGCACGGCATGATGAGCGCCAACCGCCGGCCGCCTGCCTGTGGCGGCTCCCACTCGTGCATGAGGAATCGAACCCACGCCTTCACCCTCGGGTGCTCGAGCGCATCCAGATTCGCCTGGGGAGAGTAGATGCACAGGGTCGGATCCAGCTCGAACGGAGCGCGGATCTTCCGCCGTGAATCGGCGAGACGATCGGCCGGCAGGAGACTCATCGGCTCAGCCCTCGTCGATGACGCGCAGCAGCATCGGCGTCGGGTTGAAATTGTTGCAGGGGGTGAGATCCTGGGGACATGCCGAGAGGAGTACCACGAGGTCTTCGTGGGCCTTCAGCGTGATCGTCGCGCCCGCGCCGTGGGCGGCAGGGTCGGTGACGACCGAGCCGTCCGGTTCGACGCGGTTGTGCATGAACACGTTCCAGGCGGTCTCGCCGTGCAGCTCGTACTCCTCCCCGAGGAGGTCCCTGGCCTGCTCCAGGTTGCCGAGGCAATGCGCGTGATCGGGGAGACCGTAGTCGTTCAGGTACCGCTCACGATCGCAGCACGGCACGATGATGTCGTGCTTCTCGACGTCGTCCCGCACGATGGTGAACACCGGGTTGCGATGATTGGAGAAGACCTGGGACCCGGTCTTCAGCACCACCGACTGATTGCAGGACACGGTGTGCGTCGGCGACATGTACTCCGAAGGGTCGTTGCGGAACCAGGCGACGATGTCGCCCACCTGGTGGCCGACAACGTCGACGATGTCGAGCAACTGGCCCTTCTTGACATAGACGCCCCGTCCCTCGCGTGAGGGGACGAGGACCTCCTCGACTGTCGTACTCATCGCTGCTCCTCTCGTTGGATCTCATTCACACATGGCCTGAACCGGGCGGCTCGGGAATCTCGGGAGTGACCGTGACCGCCCGGGAAGCGGCCGGCGTGTTGCGACTCCGCAGCGCCCGGACGACACCGTCGATGATGACCGCGCCGATGCCCGGAATGTCGCCTCGTGTCAACGCGCCGCGCGCATCATCGGCCAGCGCTCCCCACGGCGCATCGCACACCACGAGGTCGGCCGGCCGACCGACCTCGACCTTGCCCGACTCCAGGTCATAGACATCGGTGATGTTCCCCGATGCCCACGCCCACGCCATTTCGGGCTCCACGCCGGCCAGCGAGCACAGCTCGGCCATCGTCTTGAGGATCGCCAGGGGAATCACCCCGGTGCCGGTCGGCGTATCCGAGCCGAGGATGACCCGATGCTCCACACCGGCCTCTCGGACGGCCTCGGTGATGTGGATGGCACTGCGAAGATTGCCGGCCTGGACCAATTGGAGAACGAGATCGGTCTCGTTGATGAGGGTGAGCAAGCCGTCGTCATCGAGTGACGTCGGCCCACCGTTGATGTGCCCGCACACGTCGGGCCGGAGCAACAGCAGATGGTCGACGGTGATCGGTTTCGACCCGGGGATCGACGCCCCACCGGAATGACACATCACCTTGATGCCGGCCGCCTGTGCGGCCTTGATCTGAGGCAGCCCGTCTGCGGGGTCCTGGTAGTTCCCGAACCCGAACTTGGCCAGCCACACGCCCTGAGATGCGATCTCGAGGAAATCCTCGTCGGTGAGCACCGGTTCGATGACCACCGCTCCACCGTGCACCTTCATGCCGTTCGGCCGATACGTATCCCACCAGTGCGCTGCCGCCACGGCCAGCGCCTTGACACCGATGCGGTCTCGCGGCCGCCCCGGCGTGTGGATCTCACCGGGCGAGATGGCCTGGCAGATCCCCCCGTGGACATACGACGACAGGAACCCGATCGTGTTCTGACGCGGCGTGAAATCGCCCATCACCACATGACAATGCGAGTCGATGAGGCCGGGACCCACGGTGGCGCCGTGGACGTCGATCACCCGCTCGGCATCCCCCGCGGCGATACCACCGACGGTCGCGATCCGCCCGTCTTCGATGAGCAGCGACTCTGCCTCGGCGACGGGCGCGGTGAGATCACCGGTGAGCAATGTCCCGATGTTGATGACGGCTGTGGTCTTCGGCTCGGACATGTCGCCTCCTCTCTCCGTGATGGCGCCTCGGCGCGGTCGCGCCGAGCTGTCGCCCTGCTAGCCCTCCTGTCGTGCCGCCTTCGCCGCCGGCGGGTACGTTTCGTCGAACAACCCCTCTTCGAGACCCTCGAGGTACTCGAGCACATCGGCAACGTCGGTCACGTCCACGTACTTCATGTGGAGGTCGAACAGAGCGATCTTGTGAGACACCTCACCCCGGTCGAACGCGGCCTCGTGTGGGATGGTCACCCGCAGGTCGTAGGAGAGGGCGTCGACTGCCGTCGCCCGCACACACCCGCTCGTGGTGCTCCCGGTGAGGATGAGCGAGTCGGCGCCCATCTGATTGAGATGACTCATCAGCGTCGTACCGAAAAACGCGGACGGCTTGCGCTTCTCGATGAACAGATCATCCGGCAGGGGGGCAACCTCGGCAACGATGTCGTTGCCCTTGTGACCCATGACATCGACCTCGTCCTCGGCTCGGTAACTCTTCAGCGTCCACACGCCGAGGTCGAATCCATCCTCGCGCCGCGGGTTCGTCGTATAGATCACCGGGAGTCGCTTACGACGTGCCACCTCGAGAATCGACCGGATCGCCGGAATGCCCCGAGACCAGGCGACACCGCCGCACGAGTACCGCCACCGCTTGATCGAATCGAGGATCGGTTCTTCACGATCACCGCAGAAGTTGTAGTTCACGTCGATCACCATTACCGCCGGCCGCTTGCCGTAGCCGGCGCGCCTGCCCCAGCCGGCAGCCTCGAACACGACCCGGTCGGTGTCGGTGATCACGTCGTCCCAGATCGCCATGGGTCAGCCTCCGATGGGCCCGGTGTACTTGGTGGTCTCAGGGCTGAAGCCGGGCTTGACAAAGGCGTCGTTCAACCAGCGATCCGTGGGGGCCAAGCGCACCGGACTCGTGAGCTGGGCCGGCGGGCCGGCATCGCGCAGAGTGCGGGGCAGGTACTGCCCGCGAGGATCACCCACCGGCCGCATGCCCGGTGAGTCGTCAGCCCACTCCGCCGTCACCTTGCCGCGCATGATCGTCTTGATGGGCCATCCGGTGAAGGTGTGACCCTCCATGAGGGACCAGCCGGCCCTCGTGTTGATGTGCTTCTTGTTGACCTCGACTTCACGCCCGAGGTCGACGATCACGATGTCGGCGTCGAAGCCGGGCATGAGTGAGCCCTTCTTGCCCCACAGGCCGGACGTCTTGGCCGGGTTCTCGCACGACACTTGAACGACGCGCTCCAGAGAGCAGCGGTGCTTGTTCACGCCTTCGGACAGCATCACCGGCAAGAACAGCTCCACACGGCTGAAGCCGGTGCGCAGCTTCCAGATATTCTCGTTGTACATCTCCTCGCGCGACGCCGGCTCCCAGCCGACCACGTGGTCGGACCCCACCACGTCGACGATGCCTCCGGCGAGAGCCTCCCACAGCGCCTCGATGTTGTCACGGCGGCGCAGTGGCACGTTGATCCGCCAACCGTACTCCGGCTCCGCCCACAGCCAGGCCGGGCCGGTCTGCGCGTACAGCTCCAGGCCCTCGGCACGGGCCTTGAGGACCTCCTCGAAGCTGAGACGGGTGGTGCAGTGCTGCAGGTAGAGCGGCACGTTGCCGGGAGTCTGTGCCGCCAGATACGCGTACGCCCTGACGTGCTGTGCCTCGAGGAAGTCGGGGGAGCGATCGGTCCACGCGCCAAAGTCGGTACGGCCGGCCTCGAGAAGACGGTCCTCGAAGATGCGGCCGATCTCCCAGTTCTCCGGATGAATGTGGACGATCCCCGGATAACCGAGATGCCCGACCTCCTCCATCACGCGATAGACGGTGCCGTCGTCGATACCGGTGCCGAGGCCCGCCCTGCGGCTCGGCCAGTTGGTGTCGACGTCGTCGGCCGTTCCCTTCATGCCGCGGGTCTGCAGGTACAGCTTGAACGAAGTGACGCCGTGCTCCTCAACGTATTGGGGAATCTCATCGGCGTGCTGGTCTGTCTCGAGCATGTAGGTGAAATACGCGTCGACATGGCTGACCGTCTCGACGACCTCCTTGCCGGCGGGAAACGACTCGTTGAACGAGACGACGTCCGCTCTGGCGACGACCTCCTTGAAGGGCTTGGTGCCGAGCCGAGTGACGGGCGCCTGGATGCCCCACGTGGTGACCCCGGCGCAGGCCGCGGCACGTGACTCACTGGTCATGTCGTAGTCGAACGGCACATAGCAGCCCGGGTGGGCCTCGGAGTCGACGATGCCCGGGAGGATATAGTGTCCCCTGGCGTCGATGGTCTCCTTGGCGTCCGGGAGCAACTCGTCGGGAGCCAACAGAGCGACTTTGCCGTCCTTGATACCGACTCCGACACGATACCGGCCGTCACCGAGGACGACGGTCCCGTTTACGACCTTTGCGTCGAGAGGCTCGCCCACCATGAAGTCCTCCTCTCCTGGCCCGACACGCCGTCAGGCACTAGGGTTGTCTCTTACAGAGAGACAGCCTACCATCGGTGCCGGTGCGGCGACAACCGGAACTCGGCCGGGCCCCACCGCACCGCAGGCGGGCACACGCACACGAGAGGACCCAATCGATGCCGAGCATCCGCAAAATCGTCACCTTCATAGAGGACGGCCTCACCGAGGCGGGCATTCCGGTAGACCCGCCGTACCGCAAGGTTGCCGTTGCCGCCGTCATCGAGAACCCCTACGCCGGAAAGTTCTCCGAGGATCTCGGAGAGATCATCGATTTCAGCGTCGGCCTCGGTGATCTGCTCGCCGGCCGGCTCGTCACTGCAATGGGCGACCAGGTCAACGGGTACGGCAAGGCCAGCATCGTCGGTGTGAACGGCGAGATCGAACACGGCCACGCCTTCTTGACGACCCCCATGGCCGATCGCTTCCGGGAGGCCGTCGGCGGCGGCAAGGCCTGGATCTCTTCGACCGGCAAGCGGGGCGCCCCAGGCACGACGATCGACGTGCCCCTCGCCCACAAGGATGCTCTCAAGGTCCGGTCGTTCTACGACACGATGACCGTGACCATCCACGACGCCCCCGAGCCCGACGAGGTCGTCGTCATCATCGCTGGCGTGAACCGGGGCCGCCCCAACTTCCGTCTTGGGGGCCTGCTACTCGAAGACGTCATCGGCGAGGACGGCCTCCAGTAACGAGACGAGTTTCCAAAACGCACACACCACCCGCCACCCCGGGAAGAAGGAGGACAGACAAGATGACGCTGCTACCCGAACCACAGGCGGAGTACGGCACGCTCAAGAACTACGTCGGCGGAGAGTGGAAGGAGTCGACGGGCTCTCTTCGGAACGTGGTCAACCCCGCAACGGGAAAGGTCATCGCCCGCGTGCCGGACTCGACCCCGCAGGAGGTCGCCGAGGCCGTGGCAGTCGCCAAGGAAGCGTTCCAGGAGTGGAAGCAAACCTCGGTGGTCAAGCGAACCCGCCCGTTCTTCCAACTCAAGTGCCTACTCGAGGAGCACAAGGAGGACCTGGCGCGCTCGCTGGTCCAGGAAATGGGCAAGACCATCAAGGACGCCCGTGCCGAGATGCTGCGGGCCGTCGAAGAGATCGAGGCCGCCTGTGCGATCCCGACCACCACCAGGGGCTACCAGCAGGAGAACATCGGCCCCAACCTGGACCTCAAGGTCACCTACATCCCTCGCGGCGTGTTCTTCATGGTCCCGTCGTTCAACTTCCCGGCGATGGTTCCCCTCGAGTACCTGCCGTACGCCGTGGCAGCCGGCTGCACCTACATCAACAAGCCGTCGTCGCGGGTACCGATCACGCAGGTACGCATCTTCGAACTGATCGACCGGTGCGGTTTCCCACCGGGCGTGATCAACCTGGTCCATGGAGGAGCCAACGTCGTGAACGCCCTCATGGAGCACCCCGATACCGAAGGTTTCTCCTTCGTCGGATCCACCCGCGTCGGCGCGGCCCTGTACGCCAAAGCCGCATCGTTGGGGAAACGGGGGCAGGCGGCAACCGAGGCCAAGAACCACTTCGTGGTCATGCCCGACGCCGATCTCGACACCGTCGTGAACGCCGCGCTCGCCTCGTTCTTCGGAGCGGGAGGACAGCGCTGTCTTGCCGGATCGGTGCTCGTGCCGGTCGGTGAGATCTACGAGCCTCTGCGCGACCGATTCGTGGAGGCGGCGTCACGGTGGAAGCTGGGGTACGGACTCGATGAGAGCGTGGACCTGGGTCCCGTCGTCACGCATCGCGATCGCGACCGGATCAACGGCATGATCGACACTGCCGTGGCCGAAGGCGCCATCCCCCTGCTCGATGGACGCAATCCCGACGTTCCGGACTGGAAGAACGGCGCGTTCGTGGGTCCGACGATTCTCGACGGTGTCACTCCCGACATGAAGATCGCTCAAGATGAGGTGTTCGGCCCGGTCGCGGCCATCAGCCCCGTCGACAGCCTCGACGAGGCGATCGCGCTGATCGAGCGAAGCCGCTACGGACACTCGGCCATGCTCTTCACCAAGAGCGGTTCGGCGGCTCGGTCGTTCGAGTCACGGGTACCCGTCGGCAACATCGGCATCAACGTCGGCGTGCCGGCGACCCAGGCGTGGGCGACGCTCGGCGGCCTCAAGGAGTCCGGGTACGGAGCCGTGCACGGTCGGGGCGAGTCGTACCTGTTCTTCACCGACCGCAAGATCGTCGCCCAACGCTGGGCCTGACCCTGCCCGGCGGCCGGAGACCGGTGGCCTGCTCCCGACTTCGCATGGGGTAGGTCCGGGACCGGTTCGCGGCGGGTCGCCTCGCGAGAGTGTCGGATCACGAGATCCAGTCGACTTCGGTACCGTCATCGTCGCGCTTCGCTCGTGCGGAATCCCGACACATCACGTTCCCCACCCGAGTCGATGACCTCGCCGAATACGCCCGCCCGCAGCCGAGTTCACGGATGCCTCGACGCCACGGGAGACAGATGGTGTGAACCTCAGTGGATCGTGCCCAAAACGACCGTGACGGTGGACCCTCCAACCCAGATCTGGGAGTCGTCACTCGTGATGTGGATGCGACCCGCCCTGCCCATGGCAGCTCCTTGTGCCGCGATGTACGAAGCTGGAGCCCGACCGCTTCCGATCAGCCACTGGGCAAGGGATGCGTTGAGGCTACCGGTCACAGGATCTTCGAGCAGCCGGCCCTTGTCGTCGGTGAAGAAGGCTCTGACCTCGAAGTCGGCGTGGCTGCCGGTCGGATGTGGCGCGACCACGCCAATGTCCAAACCCCCGACCCCGCCATGGCGTCCGATGTCAGGTGTGAGTGAGAGCACCGCGTCGCGGTCCTCGAGCATGATCCCAACCCAGCCGGGACCGTTATCCACCCACTGCGATGCAAGGATCTCACTCCTACCGATCCCGAGCACCGCGGCGACCTCATCCACGAAGGCATCATCCACCGGTCCGCTGCGGATGAGAGGAGGTGCTTCGAACGACAGGCGCTCGCCTCTCTTCAACGGGACCAGTCCGAGTCCGCACTCTTGCACGATGATGTCGCCTTTCGGTGTGCCACCCGCGCCGAGCCACGCGTGGCAGGTGCCGAGCGTCGGGTGTCCGGCGAAGGGGAGCTCACCCCTGAGCGTGAAGATCCGCACCCGATAGTCGGCTGCTTCGCTCGTCGGTGGGAGCAGGAACGTCGTCTCGGACAAGTTCAACCACCGTGTGATTGCCACCATCTCGTCTGATGTCAACCCCTCGGCGTCATGCACGACAGCGAGCGGATTGCCCGAGACCGCGCCGGAACCGAACACGTCGATCATCTCAAAAGGGCGGCTCATCGGCCGGATGCTACAACAGGCGATTCCTCCGGCCGACCTCCGCGGAGTCGGACACGAGGTTGTGGCGGAAGCGCGCCGGCATCAGGCGGGTTCGAGCAAGAGCGAGCGCAACACGGGAGGTGTCCACGGTGATCCAACGCCGACTCCACTTCTCGGCGACGCCGCTTCCCTCCATCCTGCACGTGACATCCCCCGATACGCGCGCTGCAGTCCGAACTGGACGGTCTCGGGGCTAACGAAGCTTGAACCGCTGGATCTTGCCGGTCGCGGTCTTCGGTAGGTCGACGACGAACTCGATCCAGCGGGGGTACTTGTAGGGTGCGAGGCCCTCCCGGCACAGGGCTCGCAGCTCCACCGCCAATTCCTCGCCGGCGGCGGCGGGGTCGATGAGAACGACAGATGCGGCCGGTTTCACCAGGCCGGCGTCGTCCCGGCGGCCCACGACGGCCGCCTCGAGAACGAGGGGATGCTCCATGAGCTTCGCCTCGATCTCGAAGGGTGAGACCCAGATCCCGCCTACCTTCAGCATGTCGTCGCTACGGCCCTGGTAGTAGAAGTAGCCGTCCTCGTCGCACAGGTAGGTGTCACCGGTATCGAGCCAGTCGCCGCCGGACATCGTCGCCGCGGTCTTCTCCGGGTCGTTCCAGTATGCCCGGGCGGCGGAATGGCCGCGATCGAGGAGACGCCCTGCCGTACCGGCCGGTACGTCGTTGCCGTCGTCATCGACGATCCGGGCCGTGTAGCTCGGGACGGACTTGCCGGTCGAGCCGGGCCGGATGTCTCCGGGCCGGTTGGAGATGAAGATGTGCAGGAGCTCCGTCGACCCGATGCCGTCGAGGATGTCGAGCCCGGTGCGCTCCTTCCACCTCCGGAGGATGTCCGGTGGAAGCGCCTCACCCGCAGAGATGCAGCACCGTACCGACGAGGTATCGGGCTCCAGGGTGTCATAAGCGGCAAGCTGCGCCGCGTACAGGGTCGGAACCCCGAAGTAGAGCGTGGGCCGGAACCGGCCGATCACATCGAATGTCGACTCGGCGGTTGGGCGGCCATCGAAGAGGACGGCGGTGCCTCCCACCCACAGGGGGAAGGTCATGGCGTTGCCCAGGCCGTAGGCGAAGAACAGCTTCGCGGCAGAGAAGAACACGTCGTCCTCCCGGGCGCCGAGGATCTCCACGCCATAGTGCTGCGACGTGACCACCATGTCCCGATGGCGGTGAATCGCACCCTTCGGGTTACCGGTCGACCCCGAGGAGTACAGCCAGAAGCAGTCGTCGAGGGGAGACGCGGCGACAGGCTCGAGATCGGGGGAAGCCGCCTCCAGGAGAGATCGCAGCGTCGTGCCCTCCCCTTCGGTGCGGATACGGTGGGCAGGGCCGGGAGTGACGGCGTCGAGGGCCGGAACCACCGCCTCGTCGTACTCGGGAGACCAGATGACCGCAGCCGCCTGCGAGTCGGCGATGACGAACTCGTAGCCCTTGGCCCGCAGCAACGTATTGAACGGGACGGGGACGAGCCCGGCTTTGATTGCGCCCCAAAAGACATAGAAGAAGGCAGGGTCATCCTTCACCACCATCAGGACGCGATCCCCGCGAGCCAGGCCCAGGCCGAGCAGTGCGTTCCCTGCCCGGTTCACCCGCTCCGCCAGCTCCCCGTAGGTGACCTCGGCCCCGTGGTTCGTCCTGATGGCGGGCTTGTCGGCGCGTCCCTCCTCCAGGTGCCGATCGACGAAGGGCACGGCGACGTTGAACGTCGACGACAGAGTGAGCCCTTCCGGAGCCACGGTTACGGTATGGTCCTGCACGATCGCACCCCCTCCATCTGCCCGGCCCGCACAATTCGCAGATGCCATCGTACCCATCCGGAAGGTCGGCCGTCGGCGTCGAGCGGGAGAGAACCCTCATGGATTCCGCCGGACCGTGCCGAACCATGCAAGGGCGCCACGAAGCATTGCCAGACGGGTTCCTACGACGTGCCCGCCAGCTTGGCACGGATATCTTCCGGCCATGCCGTTGCCTGCCCGGTCTGTCGATCTATGAGTGCAACGACGACCTTGCCGGTTGTCACCTGCTGCCCATCCACGGACAACTCGATGTGGTAGGTCAACGAGCTGTCCCCGACCTCGTCGACTGTCAGTGTGACACAGACGACCTCATCGAAGAGGACCGGGCGCACGAAGTCGAACTCCACGTGGACCCGGGGCAGCGCTCCGAACGTGAACTCGACGATGCCCAGCTCACGGTGGAGGGCGCTCTCGGCGGCCTCCGCGTATCGGATGACCGTGGAGTAGTGCCATATGCCCGCGGCATCCGTGTCAATCCACTCGAGTCGCCGTCGAATGGTCGTCGATGCGCCCATCACGCGCTTCCGCAGACGTCGCGAACGAAGCCGACCGTGGCCTCGAGTGTCGATACCGGCTGGGACAGGTGCGGTGCGTGGCCGCACTCGCTCAGATCCACGCGTTCCACCGGCCCGGCGATCTGCCGCTCGATGGCATCGATCTGGGCCATCGTCCCATACTCGTCATCCCTGCCCTGTATCAGGAGCACGGGGCACTCGATCCGGTTGAGCAGGTACTCGATGTTCCAACTGGCGAAGCGTCGGTCGAGCCAGACGTCATGCCACGCCCGGAACGTGGCGACCGGGTCACAGTGGTACTTCGCCATCTTCCCGGCCAACTCGCCATCGGCGAACCGTTGCCCCAAGGTCGCGATCGTGTCGAGGCCGACCGCCTCGACGAAGACGTGAGGGGCCAGGAGGACCAGCGCCGCGACGGGATGGTGAGCGGCGTATACAAGCGAGATCGACCCGCCGTCGGAATGCCCGATGAGCACCGGGACAGAAACGTCGAGTTGCTCGAGCACCGACGGCAAGACAACGAGCGCCTCGCGGTCGACGAAGTCGATCGGCCGTGGTTCGGTGGCCGGGTCGGACCAGCCATGCCCATACCGACTGTAGACAAGGCCGCGATGATCGGTCGCCCCCACGACATCGTCGGGAAATGTCCGCCACAGCTCGATGCTGCCGAGCCCGTCGTGCAGGAACACGACCGTCGGCCGCAGGCCGGACTCGTTCACGACACGATACTCCAGCCGGCAACCGGCAACGGTCAAGAGCGACGTAGACGACGGTTTCGACACGGCAGACGACATCACATCACCGGTCCGATCGCCGGTTGCGTCCACGGACGTGGCACCTGGGGGTCCGTTGAGGGTGCTTCCTTGTCACGGATCAGTCCTCTTCGATCTTCCACAAGTCCGCCGGGTATCCGTCACGCAGCGCTTCACCGAAACGTTCATGCATCGCCGTGACGTCCTCGATGTCGTTCTCATCCAACTCGTATCCGGTATGCGACTGGACCTGATGCTCGGCTGAGAGGCGGCGAATCGTTCTCCCGTCGACCGTTCCGGTGGCCTGGAGCGATGAGGATGGGTAGAAGACGCCACTCTCGGGAGGACCGTGGTTCCCTCGACCCTGCTCGTCGATCACGATGATGTGGAAGTCGATCCTCTGGCCGGCCTGACTCGCCATGATGAAGTTCCAATCGGTACGATCGTCGGTCTCGACATCCTCGAAGCCAGATCCGGCGAGTGCGTCACGCAGCTCCTGCACGTCTTCCCGTTGGATGACAGTATCGAGATCGGCATGCGGGCGCGTCTGCTCACCAACCGGCACGTCGACGCCCCAGCCCCCATCCAGCCAGACGGCAAGACCGAGCTCATCGAACAGATCAACGTAACGGTGGACAACGTCCGCCGTCATCTCACGGCGTGGCGCTGCGCCTTCATGCTGCTCCAGACCCATCACAACCATTGAAGCGTAGGCATGGATACACGAACGGTGTCGGCGATCGACACCTTCCTGTCACACCCCGGCCGAATCTGCAGCGAAGCCGCGTTCGCGATGCTCGCCCGGGTCACACCGATCCCCGCGTCTTCCGAACTCACCACCAGACACCGGTTGACCAGGCGTGGCGATCGTCATCTCAACTCGGCCCAACACATCGTCGTGATCCAACACCAACGGCACGACACCCGACTCCGCGCCCACTTCGAGAAACGGCACGCCGAGGCCAAAACCGACCGCGAAATCCGACGCTGCCTCAAACGCTAGATCGCCCGCGATCTTTGCCGCACCCTCAAAACGGACTTGACAACCAATAGGAGCGTCCTCTCAGGAAATGGAGCCTCCGCAAAACCCGGACCGGCACACCCATCCAAGGTCTTCCCGGCTCCGCGTGGGAAGCCGCTCCGGTGCCCGTACACGCGCAAGATAGAAGTGAGTTCCCGGCCACAAACTGCCCGTCGACGACCTCGCCAAGATGTCGACTCCCGCATACTCCCCGTTGCCCGATTCGGCGGCGGGCACGAGATCTTCACGATGCCCTTGTCGCATCCTGTTCTCGACTTCCCATCGGTGGCATCACTGTGTTTCACAGGTGTTCCACCCGCACTATCGGCGGTCGTGCCACCGAAAGGAATCGGCGTTGTCGCCAATGTTTCATTGGGATATGACCCATGTTTCGCCCAGAGATGCAAAGAGCAGTCGAGACGGATTCTTGGCCGGCGAACAGGTAGCGCCTTGACGTGATACCGGCGAGCCGGACCGTACCTCTCGACACGCACGGCAGCCGGGAAGCTAGGCTGAATTGTCGTGTTACCGCCGCGGTCGATGAGAACCCGGCGGAACAGCGAGAGATCACATTCAAGCCAGAAGGAGGCAAACAATGGCATTATCCACCCGATGGGTGAGATGGCTCACGATGGGTGCGGTACTGGCCCTGTTGGTAACCGCCTGCAGCAGCGGCAGCAGCACTACCCAGGAGACATCCGCCACCACAGCTACCACGGCAGCCGCACAAACGGTCACCATCGACGTGATGGGGGCGTTTCGAGGCGCCGAGGCCGACGACTTCCAGAAAGTCATCGACGTCTTTCAGAAGCAGAACCCCAACATCAAGGTGAATTACGAGGGTTCGGCCCAGTTCGAGACCGACATCCAGGTACGCGTCAAGGCAGGCAACCCGCCAGACATCGCCGCGTTCCCGCAGCCGGGAGCAGTGGCACAGTTCGCGCAATCGGGTGATCTCGTGGCACTTCCCGGCTCGGTGGTCACCAGTATCAAGTCGAATTACCAGCCTGGATGGCTCGATCTTGGATCGGTCGACGGGACCCCGTACGGTGTGTTCCACCGGGTGAACGTCAAGGGCTTCGTCTGGTACAACAAGCCGGCATTCGATGCCGCCGGCTACACGGCACCCAAGACCTGGGACGAATTCCAGAGCCTCCTCAACAAGATGAAGTCGAGCGGGACATCACCGTTCTGCATCGGAAACGAGTCCGGTGATGCGAGCGGTTGGCCGGGGACCGACTGGGTGGAGACCTACATGCTCCGCATGTACCCGTCCAGTGACTACATCGACTGGTACACCGGCAAGCTGAAGTTCGAGTCGACCCAGGTCGATACGGCCTGGTCCGATGTCGGAAAGATCTGGCTTGACCCGGACATGGCATACGGCGGACCAAAGACGATCGCCACCACCGGCTTCAAGGAGTCGGCCGCCATGCTCTTTGACCCCACACCGAAGTGCTGGCTCGTCATGCAGGGTTCCTTCGTGACCGGGTTCTTCCCGGACAGCGTCCAGAAGAACCTCGACTCCGAGCTCGGTGTCTTCGCATGGCCGAAGATGGGCGACGTTCCATTCACACTCGAAGTGGGTGGCGACCAGTTCGTCATCTTCAAGGGCCACGAGAGCGACGCCGTGACGAAGTTCATGGAGTTCCTTACGACGCCGGCGTCGGCGGAGCCGTGGGCTGCGCTCGGAAACGCGCTGTTCCCCCACAAGGGCCAGAACCTGGACATCTATCCGAACAAGGTGATTCGGACTCTCGCCCAGGACCTGACCACCGCCGAGAGCGTCCAGTTCGACGCGTCGGACCAGATGCCGCCTGCGGTTAACCAGGCCTTCTGGAAAGGCGTGACCGACTGGGTCACAGGTACACCACTCTCGAAAGCCGAGAGCGACATCGATGCGGCATGGTCGAGCGGTAGCTGACCCGATTGGAGGGTGGGCCTCCCCGGAGGTCCACCCTCCAACTTTTCTGGACCATGACTGAACAGAAGCACAAGGACGGCGCCAACAGCCGGATTCAAACCACGAATCGACGCGACACCCTCGTGGGGGTATTGCGGGCTGCCTGGCTGATCGGCGGACCCCTCCTCGTCGTCGCCGCCCTCGTCGGCGGATTCCTGTTCCTCAGAGACAATGCCCTGACCGCCCCCAAGCTCCTCGTCGCTGCGATCGCCATCGTATGGGGTGTGGGAGGCGTCATCGCCCTCTTCGCCCTTGCCGCCACCTACGTCGGGCACCTCCGGCTATCTGCACAGCAGCGTCTGTCTCCGTTCATCTTCGTCGGTCCCGCCGTCCTCGTCCTCGGCCTCTACCTGGTCTATCCGACCGTGGAGACCCTGTATCTATCCTTTTTGGGCCCCAAGTCCCACCAGTTCGTAGGCTTGTCCAACTACATCTTCGCCTTCACCGACGAGTCGATGACCACGTCGTTCAGGAACAATGCTCTCTGGCTCATCTTTGGAACGGGGCTCAGTGTGGGGTTCGGACTACTCATCGCCGTCCTGGCAGAACGTACCGCCCACTGGTTCGAGCTCACGGTCAAGTCGATCATCTTCATGCCAATGGCGATCTCACTCGTCGGCGCCAGCATCATCTGGCTGTTCGTCTACGCCTACCGTCCGCCGGGGAGCCCGCAGATCGGCATTCTCAACGCGGTCCTGACCGGTCTTGGTGGCCAACCTCAGGCGTGGCTGCTCGGTCAACCCTGGAACACGCTGTTCCTGATCGCCATTCTCATCTGGGGCCAGACGGGCTTCGCCATGGTCATCTTCTCGGCCGCGCTCAAAGGCGTCCCGCTTGAACTGGTGGAAGCGGGGCGAATCGACGGCGGCAACGAGTCTCGGATCTTCTTCGCCATCACGCTTCCGTACATCCGGGGCACGGTCGTCATGGTCACCACGACAATCGTGATCTTCACGCTGAAGATCTTCGATATCGTGCTCACCATGACTGGCGGCAACTACGGAACCCAGGTGATCGCCAACGCCTACTACGACCAGCAGTTCAAGTTCTTTCAACCTGGTCGGGCATCTGCCATCGCCATCGTCCTGCTATTGCTGGTGACCCCGGTGATGTGGTACAACCTCCGCAATTTCCGTAGTCAGACGGAGGCGTTTCGGTGAACCCGACCAGCCGTCGACCTCTCGCCAGGGCCGCTGTCTACGGATCCCTCACGCTCATCGCGTTCCTGTGGATCCTGCCGACCGCCGGCTTGCTCGTCACCTCGTTCCGACACCTGACCGACATCAACCAGACAGGGTGGTGGTCCGCCATCCTTCATCCGGGATCGGCACATTTCACGGTCGCGAACTACGCGGCCGTGTTGGGAGCATCGGGCAATGCAGGGCAAATCGATCTGGGGAATGCCCTGCTCAACAGCATTGCCGTCACAATTCCCGCCACGATCATCCCGATCTTCATCGCGGCGCTGGCCGCCTACGGATTCGCCTGGATGCGGTTCCCGGGCCGTCTGATCCTCTTCACGATGGTGGTCGCCCTGCTCGTCATCCCGCTCCAGATCGCCCTGATCCCGATTCTCCGCCTCTATGTCTCGGGTGGTATCGCCGGCACCTACGTCGGCATCTGGTTCGCACACACGGGTTTTGGCCTACCGCTTGCCATCTACCTCATGTACACGTATATCTCGGCGCTTCCCAGGGACATCTTCGAGTCGGCGTTCGTGGATGGAGCGAACCACTTCACCGTGTTCACGCGGCTTGTTCTCCCCCTGGCGGTTCCGGCGCTTGCCTCATTTGCCATCTTCCAGTTCCTCTGGGTCTGGAACGATCTGCTCGTCGCACTCATCTTCCTGGGGTCCGGCCGCAACGTCGAGGTCCTCACCGTGCAGCTCCTCAACATGGTGGGCAGCTACGGTACGGACTGGCAACTTCTCACGGCGGGCGCCTTCATCTCCATGATCTTCCCACTCACCGTGTTCTTCGGCCTCCAGCGGTATTTCGTGCGAGGCCTCCTCACCGGCTCCGTCAAGGGCTGAGACGCTCCCCCTGCCCCTGCTCCACGGGGAGATGTGTACCGGTGGTTCTCTCGATGCACCATTCGTGCCGGACCCCGACTCAGGAAACTCGAATGTCCCCACTGATGAGACCCGGCGAGGCCACCCCTCCCGCCGCCCAAGATCACTTCGGCCCGACCGGCGGGCGCCGGTTCACGGGGTGGGGTGGTCCCTGAGCCAGGCTCGGAGCAGCTTCACATTCGCCTGGTGCTCTTTGTAGGTGACGGCATAGCGGGTCTCGCCCGAGTGCAAGTCGATGGTCACGTAGCCCGGCGGCGGGGCCAGGAAGGCGTCGAGCGACGCATCGTCTGGGGAACAGATCGGCGTGGGCGGCAGACCGTCGTGCCGGTACGAGTTGTACGGCTGGTCGGATGCCCGTTCCTCACTGGTGGTGAAGATCCGGTCCTCGGGCACGGGGTAGAGGATGATTGAATCCATCTGCAAAGGCCCGCCGCCAGC
This sequence comes from Actinomycetota bacterium, assembly GCA_013152275.1. Lineage (NCBI taxonomy): Bacteria > Bacillati > Actinomycetota > Actinomycetota bacterium. The sequence continues at coordinate 50,155 of JAADGS010000090.1, forward strand.
CAGCCGGTTGGTGAGCACGCGCGCCACTCTGGGCTTCTCGTTCTGGTTGTACGTCTCCTTCTCGATCACCGAGGCGGCGGTCAGCACCCGGTGCCACTGATCCCGGGGAACGTTGCGCTCTTCGAGTTGCGCCACCCGGCGATCCACCATCGCCTGCACGATCTCCCCTGCGCTTGCACCGTCGGCCGGTTCGTAGGTGCCGGGCGCCAGCCAGCCCTCCGCGTTGCCGCCGGCCTCGGGCGGCAGCTCCACTTCGGCGATCGCCACCTCCACCTCGGCGGTGTTGAATCCAAAAGCGGTGGCGATATCCGCCGCCAGGTGCTTGGTGAGAGCGCCGCCCGGAGCGACCGTGTCCGGCCCCGCAGTGGGTTTGGGTACTGGGGCGTACCCGCTCGCCGGCGAGGCCGGGGACACTGACGTAGTCGTCGTCGCCGGCGGTGCAGTGGTGGTGGTCGAGGGTGCGAAAGTGGTCGTCGTGGTGGTAGCGGGAGGCAAAGGCGCCGTAGCGGACCTGGGTGCGGGGTCCGGCGGCGAAGCTTCGGTCACGGAGGTCTCCGCCGCGACCAGTTCGTCCGGCACCGCGCCATCGCCGCTCTCGTCTCCCCCGCCGCCGAGCACCAACGCCAGAATCGCCGCCACCGCCAGCACCGCCAAGCCGGCCAAGGTCCATGCCAGAGATCTCGATCTCACAGACACCATCATGCCGCGGCCACGCAGCAAACCTGAAATCAGGTTGATGATGCTCCGCTCGCTGTCGAAGAACCAGGCAAGCTGGTCCCGTCGGGACCGGAGTCAATCGAGTCTTCCGTGGCCACGTCCGAAAGGTCGAGCCCCTCGAACTCGACGCCTTCCACCGCCTTCCCTCATCATTGCGGTACAACCGGAGGGTGGCCGAATCTCCGGTTGGTCCAAGCGAATGCAGAAGGGGTGGAGCCCCCGTCCCTCAATATGGGATCGGTTGCGGAACGGCGCTACAAGAGCTTTCAGAGTCGCGTTGTGGTCGTGGGCTCCAAGAGCGTGCCCAGATATCAGGTCAGTGAAGGCGCAGAAACCCCCGTCTACCAGGGGTTGCGCGTGGTGGGCAATACTGGGATCGAATCGGTGACATCTGCCGTGTGAAGGTTTCTGGAGGCCTTGGTGCGTCTGCGCAGAATCGGGGTGATAGGACGAGAAGCCTTGTGCACTATGGGTTTCCGGCTCTCATCGTTTCGCGTCTCTTCTCGGTGTTTCTCAGCATCATGTGGACGCGATGTGGTCGCGAGAACCGACCCCGAATCGGATGTGTCGTGGAACACTGCCTCGATGCGCACGGTGTATCTAATCTGGACGACAGGGCGCGGTCGGTCCCATCAGTCGCTCTTCACCCGCTGATCCGTACTCATTAGCACGGCTCCTCGCAATCTTGAGGACACGGCTGAAATCCATGCGGCACATCAATTCTCGCCGCTCACCGGTTTGCACCGGTTCCCGTCGTTTCTCAACCTCTCGCGGCCCAGGCCCAGTGTGTTCCACCGCCGGGTTTCGGCGACATCTTCCTGCTGTAGAAACCTGTGCGTCCTCGGCAGGCCGCGATGAGTGTCTGATTGATGATGCAGGCGGTGTCGCGGGACGTTCCGGTTTCATACCGATGCGCGACCTCAGCCTGATGGAACCGACCATGGAATGGCGGTTTCGTCCCCGCCAGGAACGATGACCTGCAAGACACGCCACCTGCCGCTAGGTGATTGCGCCAAGCGGAACCGGACTTCTCCATCGATCCCTGCAACGACGGAGGAAACCTCGATGTCGTCCCCCACCTGTGTCTCATCGCCTGGGGTGACATCACCGCTCAGATCGATGAGATACGCATCGTTGCGATCGGCAATCATCATGACCTCGCTAAAGAGGTACCACCGGTCGGTGGTCTCGAGGTTGTCGAACGACAAGACTGAAGCTATCTCGGAACCCATGTCCGGCACGGCGTCAGTGTCAATGACGTTGCGCCACTGCAACAGGTCGAATGAGGCCCCAAGAATCTCCTGGGTTCTCATGTCGAACGTGAGCCATACCGTCATGAAGTCATTCCGTGCAAACGCATCGGCGAACGTCTCGACCGCCGCAGACGGAGACTCCAAATCAAGAGACTCGTAGAAGTTCACAGCGCCATCAGAATCGGACGACTCCGCAGTACATCCAGCCCCAATGAGACCCAGGACTACCACCAGCGCTACCGCTCCGACACTCGAACGAGAACGCGGTCTGGTCATCTGGCCGTCGCCTGTGTCAAACACCGAGGGATCACACTTCCAAGTCTGACACATCGCCTTCCCATATCTGGCATTTATGTTCGGCTGCCGGCCGCGCCATGGCAGTGCTTGTACTTGCGTCCCGACCCGCACGGGCACGGTTTGTTGCGTCCGACCTTCGTGTGGTTCGCTCCTCATCGCCGCCGGCGCCCATCCTCGCCACGTCAAGGAGCACCTCGGCCACTCGAGCATCCGCGTCACGATGGACGTCTACGGGCATCTCTACGAGGACTCCAAGGACGAAATCGCCCGGCGTCTGGAGGCTCATCGGGACAGGGAAATCGCCCGCCGAACGCGCCGCTGCACGAATTATCGCGCCCTCCCCGCGGCCTGCAGGCACGAAACGACCAAACACGAAAACTCCTGTCGGCACAAGGGCTTTCGATCGCTCCGGGGGTGAGACTCGAACTCACAACCTGCGGATTAACAGTCCGATGCTCTGCCAATTGAGCTACCCCGGATCGGAGAGGGATGGTACCACCGTAGAATTGGGTCTCATACGAAGGGAGCAATGATGAGATTTCGACTCGGACTGCTGCTCGGTTTCGCCCTCGGATACATTCTTGGCGCAAAGGCCGGCAGGGAACGCTACGAGCAGATCGTCAAAGCATGCCGTGGACTCACCGAAGTCGAGGGCGTCCAGAGCGCGACCGGCAAGGTGAAAGAGACCGTTGGCGAAGGGATGACGGCGGCGTCGCAGCTGATCCGGGACCGCATAGAGACCTGACCTCGCGACGCCCCGACTCAGTCGTCACCAAGGAAACCTTCGAGCCGCTTCGAGCGGGCCGGATGACGCAGCTTCGCCAGGGCTTTCGTTTCGAGTTGGCGGATCCGCTCCCTGGTCACGTTGAAATGTTTCCCCACTTCTTCGAGCGTGCGCACCTGCCCGTCCTCGAGGCCGAACCGCATCACGATGACCTGTCGTTCCCGCTCGTTGAGTTCTTCGAGCGCGTGCGCGACGTACTCCTGGAGCAGCTTGAACGCTGCCGCCTCGACCGGAACGGCGGCTTCCGGATCCTGCACGAAGTCGCCAAGTGTGGAGTCGTCCTCCTCCCCCAGCGGCGTCTCGAGCGACACCGGATCCTGAGCGATGCGACGAAGCTCGGAGACTCTGTCGGGGTCGACCTCGAGTTCGGTGGCAATCTCTGCAATCGTCGGTTCACGGCCGAGCTCCTGCAACAGCCGCCGCTGCGCGTGGGCGAGCTTGTTGATCGTCTCCACCATGTGCACCGGAACCCGGATGGTTCGCCCTTGGTCGGCCAGGGCCCGTGTCACCGACTGTCGTATCCACCAGGTTGCATACGTCGAGAACTTGAACCCCTTGCGATAGTCGAATTTCTCCACTGCACGCATGAGGCCGAGATTCCCTTCCTGGATCAGGTCCAGGAGCGGCATGCCGCGTCCCACGTACCGCTTGGCGATGGACACCACCAGCCGGAGGTTCGCCTCCACGAGTCGCTGCTGCGCCGAGTCCCCTCGGCGCCGGTCACGCTCGAGGATCGCACGGTCTTCGGTGCTCAGCGACGTGTCTTCGCTCTCGAGCCGCTCTGCGGCGCGCCGCCCCGCCTCGAGCAGCATTGCAAGCTCGACTTCCTGCTGAGGGGTGAGTAACGCAACTCGTCCGATCTCCCTCAGATACATTCGCACGGGATCGGAGACCGCCATCAGATCATCCTCGACGACGCGGATGTCGAGAACATCTTCGCTGTCCTCCTCGATGCGTACATCTCGGCTCCTCAGCCGATCGGCAACGTGGTCAAACGCCTCGACGGGTGCCTTCAGGTCTTCGAGTTCCTGCTGTATCTCGCCCACGGTCACGAATCCACGCTGGCGAGCACGTTTGACGAGGACCTCGATCAGATCACGGAAGGATTCCAACTAGCTCCTCTTTCCCATCTCGCGCTTCTTGTGCTCCAAACCTATCAACTCACCGAACAACGTGGAATGGGTCTGTGGTTCCGATCCGGGATCGATCTGCTCCAGGCGCCGGCGAATCTCCGCGGCCTGGGAGTCGATCCGGGCAATCTCCAACCTGCGGACGAGTGCTACAGGATCCTCCAGCGGTTGTTCGTCGACGATCAATGCTCGAATCATCTGGCCGATCCGGTCGTTCCGTTCACCAACCACACCACCCAGTTGAGGGCGCATGCCGGGAGGAAGGCCGGCCAACACCCCCTTGAGCAGATCATATGCATCGCGATGATCCTCTGCACCAAAGAGATCCCTGTCGATCTCGAGTCCTTCGAGTCCGGGATCGTTGACGGCAAGAGCCCGAAGGAGTTGACGTTCCGCCTTCTCGATTCCGGACCGGCGTGCGGGTGGACGGTCCCTCACCGGCTTGCCGTGCCCACCGACAAACGCCTCCTCGACGGCAGAGAGAACCGGTGCGAATTCGGAGCCGACCTTCCTCGCGAGAAAACGGGCGTATTCACGACGCACCAGCGAGTCGGGCTGTCGGGCGAGCAAGCCGACAACCGACCGAATCGCCCGTGCCCGGGCCTCGGGTTCGTCCAGGTTGTACCCGGACAGTTCCCGTTCGATCCGGAACTGCAGCAGAGGCCGGGACTGCTCGATCGCCTCTCGCAGCTCATCGACCCTCCCGTCTTGCACCATGTCTGCAGGGTCTTTTCCCTCGGGCATGACGGCGACACGCACGTCGAGGTCCAGCTGCACGGGGGTGCGCAGCTCGTCGCCACGGATCGCTGCTCCGGCTCCCGCCTGATCGGCATCGAACGCGAGAACCACACGGTCGGCAAAGCGGCGCAACACGTCGAAGTGATCCTCACCGAGAGCGGTGCCACACGTTGCCACGGCCTGGGGGATCCCGGCCTGATGCATGCCCATCACGTCGGTGTATCCCTCCACGATCACCGAGAACCCGGAACGGCTGATGTCCCCCTTCGCCCAGTTCAAGCCGTAGAGCAGCCTCGCCTTCCGATAGATACGGGTCTCGGGACTGTTCAGGTACTTCGGCCCCGTGCCTTCGAGGAGGCGGGCTCCGAATCCGACCGGGTCGCCACGAAGATCGAAGATCGGGAACATCACCCGGTTTCGAAACCAGTCCCTGAGCCGCCCGTTGCTCGTCCGTGTTGCGAGGCCGGCACCCACCATCACCTTCTCCGACACCTTGCGCTCTCGAAGGTGATCGATGAGGGCGCTCCACTGCTCAGGCGCAAAGCCGATCTGGAACCGATCGATCACGTCACCGTCGTAGCCACGGCCACGTAGGTAGGCACGCGCCCGGCCTGCATCGACACCGCTGCGAAGACGCTCGTTGTAGAACGAAACAGCAATCCGGACGGCGTCGACCAGGGCCTCCCTCTCCCCTTTGCGGCGGGCGGCCTGCGGATCACGGTGCAGTGTGACACCCGCCTGCGCAGCGAGGTACTCGACTGCTTCACTGAATTCGAGACCCTGTGTTTCCTGTACGAATCGAAAGATGTCTCCACCGGCACCGCAGCCAAAACAGTGATAGAGACCCTGAGCGACGTCGATGGACAGCGACGGTGTCTTCTCCTGGTGGAACGGACAGATCGCCTTGTAGCTGCGGCCCGTCCTCTTGACGGTGGTGACGGCTTCGAGTAGATCCACGATATTGATAGAGGATCTGACACGCTCGATGTCGGTGCGCTGATAGGCCATCACAGCGAGTGTAAACGGGCAATCGTGGATCAGTTCGAGTGCTCTCGCAGTGCCGCGAAGTGACAGGCGCTGGGGTGATCGAGACCCGGACGAATCTTCAGCTCCGGCTCCTCCTCGGCGCAGATGTCTTGGGCCTTCCAACATCGCGTTCGAAACCTGCACCCCGACGGTGGATTCGCCGGACTCGGGACGTCACCTTCGAGCAGGATCCGATCCTTGCGGGCATCGATGTCGGGATCCGGAATCGGCACTGCAGACAACAGAGCCTGCGTATACGGATGGCCGGGCCGGTCGTAGATCTCGGCTTCGGTACCGAACTCGACGATCTTGCCCAGATACATCACCGCAACCCGATCGGAGATATGTCGAACCACCGACAGGTCGTGAGCGATGAAGAGGTACGAAAGACCCAGCTCCCCCTGAAGCTCCTCCAACAGGTTCACAACCTGGGCCTGGACCGAGACATCAAGTGCCGAAACCGGTTCGTCGCACAGGATGATGCTCGGATTCAACGCCAGGGCGCGAGCCACTCCCACCCGCTGGCGCTGTCCCCCCGAGAACTGGTGGGGATAACGGTTGACGTGGTTCGGATTCAATCCCACGACCTCGAGGAGCTCCCGGACTCGTGCGCGTCGCTGCTCTCGAGGCACCATCGACGAGTGGATGGCCCACGGCTCCGCAACGATGTCTCCGATGGTCATGCGCGGGTTCAGTGACGCGTAGGGATCCTGGAAGATGATCTGGATGTTTCTCCGCAGCTCCCGCATCTCCGCCTTCGGCAAGTCGAAAATGCTGTGTCCATCGAAGTACGCGGCGCCACTCGTCGCTTTCTCTAGTCGCAAGAGCGTCCGGGCCACCGTCGACTTGCCACAGCCGGATTCGCCGACGAGGCCAAGCGTCTCCCCTTTGTGGAGGTCGAAACTGATGCCGTCGACCGCCTTGATCGTGCCGACCTGACGTTTCAGCAGGATCCCCCGCAAGATCGGAAAATGCTTGACGAGATCCTGAACCACGAGGATCGGCTCAGCCATCGGCCATCACATCCTCCGCGAAATGACACGCACTCATCCGCTCTGGCGCCACTTCGTGCAGCGCCGGAATCTCTCGCAGGCAGATGTCTCGAGCGTATGGGCAACGCGGGTGGAAGGCACAGCCGGATGGGACGAACATGAGATCCGGAGGGGACCCGACGATCGGATGCAGCTTCTCACCTTTACGATCCGCTCGGGCGAGGGACCGCATGAGGCCGCGTGTGTACGGGTGAGCGGAGTCACGATAGAGCTCACGGATCGGCGCGGTCTCGACGAGTCTGCCCGCATACATCACGGCGACTCGGTCGGCCACCTCCGCGACGACCGCCAAGTCGTGCGTGATGAGGATCAACCCCATCCCGGTCTCACCCTGGAGTTCGGCGAGGAGATCCATGATCTGTGCCTGCACGGTGACATCGAGTGCGGTCGTCGGCTCATCGGCGATGAGGATTTCGGGGCCGAGGGCCAGTGACATGGCGATCATCGCCCTCTGTCGCATCCCACCGGAGAACTCGTGAGGGTAAGAATCGACCCGCTCGATGGCCGAGGGGATCCGCGCCCGCTCCATGATCTCGATCGTCCGCTTCCGGGCCTCCTTCTTCGACAGGCCTTCATGCACCCGGAACATCTCGGCGATCTGCCAGCCGACCGTGAAGACCGGGTTCAAGGCCGTCAGGGCGTCCTGAAACACCATGGCAATCTTCGTCCCGCGAAACTTGCGGCGCTCACCCTCGGGAAGTCCGAGCAGGTCGACGCCGCGGAACTTGACGCTGCCGCCGGTGATGAATCCGGGCGGCGTATCGAGGATGCCCATGATCGCCTGAGAGCTCACGGTCTTCCCGGAACCCGACTCGCCGACGATCGCAAGCGTCTCATGGTGCTCGAGCATGTAACTCACCCCGTCCACGGCTTTCACGATCCCGTCCCGCATGCGGAACTCGACCTTGAGACCGGTGACCTCCAGCAGCGGGGCAGTCACATCGAATGCGAACTCCTGGTCGTTGGCCACGGTCAGCGCAACTTCGGGTCGATTGCGTCCCGGAGCGCGTCGCCCATCAGGATGAAGCTGAAAACGGCGGCGCTCAGAAACGCACCCGGGAACAGCAGCAGGTAGGGATGCTCGAGAATGTAGTTCTGGGCGACAGTGATCATCAGCCCCCAAGAAATCGCCGGCAACTGGATGCCGACACCGAGAAACGAAAGGCTGGCTTCCGCCGCAATGACGGCACCAACGGTGATCGTGGCGTAGACGATGACCGGTGCGATCGCGTTGGGCAGGATGTGGCGGGTGATGATCCGAAAGTCACTGGCGCCGAGCGCACGAGCAGCGTCCACATAGTCCTGCTCTTTCACCGAGAGCACCGTGCTTCGCAGCAGGCGAAGCATCGTCGGCCATCCCAGAATCGTGAGCACCAGAGCCACCTCGAAGAACCCTTTCGATCCGAGCAGGCTGAGAACCACGATCGCTCCAAGGATGAACGGAATGGCGAACCAGACATCGGTGACCCGAGCGATGATCGCGTCGAGCGCCTTGCCGTAGAACCCGGCGATCGAACCCAGCACGACGGCGATCACCACAGCTGCTGCGGTCACCACGACCCCGATGAAGATCGAGATCCGAGCGCCGTAGATGGTCCTTGCGTAATAGTCGCATCCCTGTAGGTCATACCCGAAGATGTGTTGTGCACTGGGGCCTTCGAGTGAGTGCGCAAGATCACACGCATACGGATCTGCATGGGTGAACAGCGTCGGAAAGAACGACATCACGAGAAAGACGATGATGAGCAGAGACGAGATGATGAACATCGGGCTCTTCCTGAGCTGCCGCCACGCGTCCCTCCAGAGGCTCGCCGGCCGACCTCGATCCTCTTCTCCGTTGGTCGGTTTCCCGTCGAGAAGCCGACCACCACTCTCTCCCTCGGCCGGATCGCGGTCGAACCCCTCGTCACTCATAGCGGATCCTGGGATCCAGGACGGCATACAACAGGTCGACCAACAGGTTGGAGGTCATGTACACGACCACGAGGAACGTGACGATCCCGACGACCACCGGTCCCTCTTGATTCATCACGGCCTGGTACACGGCCCTGCCGATCCCTGGCAGGTTGAAGATCGTCTCGGTAATGATCGCACCCCCCATCAGCGCACCCAGGTCCACACCCAGGAAGGTCACCACGGGTATGAGCGAGTTGCGCAGCGTATGCACGCCGACTACTCGTGCCCGGCTCAGGCCCTTGGCGGTCGCCGTACGCACATAGTCGGCCCGCAGGTTCTCGACGAGACTGGTCCGCGTCAACCTGGCAACGTACGCGAGCGAGACGGACCCCAACACGAGCGCCGGGAGGATATAGCTATAGAACCCCTGCCGGATACCGGCGATCGGAAACAGGTGGATCTTCAGTCCCAGGACGATCTGGGCAATGAACCCGAGCACAAAGATGGGAATGGAGATCACCACGATCGTGGAGATGAGCACGAGTGTGTCCATGAACCCTTCTCGTCGAAGCCCGGCAAGGACTCCTGCGAGAACTCCGATGATCGTCTCGAAGATGAACGCGTAGAGCGCCAGCCGGACGGTCACCGGCAGGCGCTGCTTCATGATGTCGGAGACGGGTCGACCCTGGAACGTCTCACCGAAGTTGCCCCGAAAGATGTTCTCCATGTAGATCAGGTACTGCTTCGGCAACGGGTCGTCGAGGTGATAACGGGCACGCAGTTCGTGCACGACGCTGGGAGGCATGGGACGTTCGCCGGAAAGGGCACGGATGGGATCTCCGGGAATCATGAACACGAGGGCGAAGATCAGGAACGTCGCCCCGAGAAAGACCGGGATGAACTGGAGCAGCCGCCTGATCAGGTATCTACCCACGATCCTTCCTTGCCGATCCTTTCCCCCGACGCCATGCAGGGGCGGCTCGCGCCGCCCCTGCATAGTAGTCTGGCTCGGGTAGTCGAGACTTCTACTTGCTGCTCTTGGTCAAGTCGGTGTAGACGAGGTTCGCAAAGGCATCCACGTAGACTCCGCTGACGGGGCTGTTCCAGGCATACTGGTTCTGACCGTAGAAGATCGGCGTCAACGGGACGTTCTCGCAGGCGATCTTGTCGGCGGCCTGATACAACGGGATGGCAGTCTGTAGATCAGACTCGGCCAGCGCCTTCTTCAAAGCCGCATTGAAATCGGCATTGTCGAAGAACGTGTCGTTCGCTCCACCCATCTCAGGCTTCATCCAACCTGCCAGGATCAACTCGAGGTAGTCCTGTGGGTGCGGATAGTCCATACCCCAGCCGAGTCGGAACGGTCCGTCGACCTTCGCTCCGTCGAGCTTCTGCAGGTACTGGGCCCATGGCAACTGCTGGAACTTGATGCTGTCGGCCGGAATACCGAGGTTGTTCACCCACTGGTTGGTCACGGCTTCGATCCACGCCTGGTGCGCGGCACCCTCGTTGAACCAGACGTTGAGCGTCCCGGTCCAACCTCCGGCGGCGTCGAACAGCTCCTTCGCCTTGGTCGGGTTGTACGTCCAATTGTCACAGACGGTGTCCTGATGCCCTGGAATCACCGGTGAGAGCAGATCGCCTGCCGGCGCCCGCGTGCCGTTGAAGATCTTGTCCGTGATGGCCTTGCGATCGATGGCCATCGACAGCGCTGCCCGGAGGTTCTTGTTGGCGGCCCCACCGAGTGCCGGATCGTACATCGGGAAACCGATGTAGTTGATGCCCGAACTCGGCGACTGATCGTAGTTTGGAACCTGCTTCTTGACTTCGGCCCAGCGCTCCGGCGGAACGGCGTCGACAATATCCAGGTTCCCTGCTTCGAGATCCGAGACGGCCGTGTTGACATCCGCGTAGATCCGAAACTCGATGCCCGCAATCTGTGCCTTCTTGGCACCCGCATAGTTCGGATACGCCTTGACCTTGATTGCCACATCATGGTTCCACGTGCCGTCCATCATGAACGGCCCGTTGCCGATCGGCGCCTCGTTGAACGCCTTCGGATCCTTGAAGAACGCTTCCGGTAGCGGCGCATAGGCCGGGTAGCCGAGCTTCTCGGAGAAGAACGTCTCCGGCTGTGACAGCGTCACGGTGAACTGGAGATCGTTGTCGACGACCAGACCGGACAGCGTCTTCGCCGTTGGGGTCCCACTCGCCGGGTTGACGGCGTCGTAGCCGGCGATCTCGGCGAAGAAACCGGCGTTCTTCTGGGCGTTCGGACCGTAGGCGCCGTAGTTCCACGCGTCGACGAACGACTGCGCGGTCACCGGTGTGCCGTCGTGGAACGTCCATCCCGGCTTCAGCTTGATGACCCAGGTCGTGCCACCATCGGTCGACTTGATCGATTCGGCAACACCTGGGGCCGGCTTCGAGGTTTTCGGGTCATAGGTGATCAGTGGTGTATACAGAGCGTCGAGCACTGCGATGCCTTCGGACTCGTTGTCGTCGAGTGTCGTCAGGCTCTTCGGCTCTGTTATGTACGTGGAGACCACTCCGGTCGGCGCGGCCGGTGGGGCCTGCGTCGTCGTGCTGGAGCTACCTCCAGGTGTGGTCGTGGATGTCGTCGTCAGAGTGGTACTGGTAGTTGCAGTGCCACTCGTGGTCGTGGTTGCTCCGGTCCCGCAAGCAGCGAGCACCATCGCAAAAACCACGAGGGCGGCGAACCGTGGGGCCTTGCCCCTGGACCAGCGTGATCGCATGGTCGGTTCCTCCTTTGTCATGCCGGCCAATCAGACCGACGTCTCTCAGAAATCTGAGCCAGACCCATCGATTTTAGTGACGAGCGAGAACTACGAGGCATCCGCAAGCAACGTGGCCGGGAACACGCGGCGCTCCCTCAAGCCCTCCGAGTCAGGCCCGGATCTTCCCTCCGAACAGCCCTTGACGAGTGACACCTCCGTACAATCACCGGCATGCACATCGCGTTTCTCAACCCGCAAGGGAATTTCGATCCACAGGATCGGTACTGGACCCAGCACCCCGACTTCGGTGGTCAGCTCGTGTACGTCAAGCAGGTGGCCAACGCGCTCACCGCCCAAGGACATACCGTCGATATCCTCACTCGCCGCATCGTCGATCCCCGATGGCCCGGCTTCGAAAGCAGGCAGGACGCCTACCCCGCCGGCGCCCGAATCGTGCGGCTCCACGCGGGACCGAACGACCGGTTCGTACCCAAGGAGGACCTTTGGCCTCTGCTCGGCTCGGACTGGGTGCCCGACATCCTCGCCTTCTATGGTGGAGACCTCCCCCACGTGTTCACGGCGCACTACGGCGACGGCGGCATCAGTGCCGCACTCCTTCGATCGATAACGGGCATTCCGTACACGTTCACGGCACATTCGCTCGGTGCCCAGAAACGCGACGGCCTCCTCGCCGCCGGCGAATCCATCGACGAAGACCGGTACCACTTCACACGACGCCTCGAGGCCGAACGCGTCGCCATGAACCACGCCGGCATCGTGATCACCTCGACGAACCAAGAGCGCTACGCCCAGTACGGCCATTCCGCCTACGCAGGGGCCATCGACCCGAATGACGACCGACGATTCGCCGTCGTCCCACCAGGGGTCGACCAAACCGTCTTCTACCCGGGGGACGCCGACGACAGCACTGCTCGACAGATTCGTGCTTTCCTGAAGAGAGATCTCGAAACGTCTCGGATCGAGCTCCCCGCCGTTGTGTCGTCGAGCAGACTCGACCCGAAGAAGAACCATCGCGTCCTCATCGATGCCTTCGGTCACAGTGAGGAGCTCCGATCTCGTGCGAATCTGGTACTCATCACGGGAGCGATCGAAGATCCCCTGCACGACGACGGTCCCGCCTCACGATCCGAGCGGCGTGTCCTCGCCGGCTTGCGTGAAGCAATCACCGCGTACGATCTGGGCGGAGCCGTGTCGGGTTTCGCCATCGGCAACCAACGATCTCTCGCCGACGCATATCGATTCTTTGCCGCCCGAACATCCGTCTTCGCTCTCACGGCGCTGTACGAACCGTTCGGACTTGCCCCCCTCGAGGCCGCGTCGACCGGACTCCCTGTCGTGGTGACCCGCAACGGTGGACCCGCCGAGAGTTTGCGTGACGAACGCGGGGAGTATGGAGTTCTGGTCGACCCATCCGATCCGGACGACGTCGCGAGCGGTCTCCTGAGGGCGCTCGACCAATGGCACCACTTCGCCCGAGAAGGCAGGCGCCGCGTCCTCGAACGCTACACGTGGGACCGCACCGCACAGGGATACGTCGCCGCCATCGAACGGGCCCTCACGGTTCCGGTCCACCCCACGGAGCCCATCCCGGCGTGGTGCTCTCTCAGGAGCTGACGATCCTGCGCCTCCGCTCGGTGAACAGGTCCGCCACACCGACGGCGAACAGCGGAAGGAGTGGCCGGAACGACGACGCATTTCAGATTGCGTGTTCTTGCCCTTGAAGCCGATCCGTCAGATAGGTGACCAGCTGATCAATGGACACGCGATCCTGCTCCATGGAGTCGCGATCACGCACCGTGACGGCACGATCTTCGAGTGACTCGAAGTCGAACGTGATCGCGTATGGAGTACCGATCTCGTCGTGGCGCCGATACCTGCGGCCGATCGACTGGGTGATGTCGAGTTCCAACATGAAGTGAGGACGGAGCATGTCGGCAACCTTCTCGGCCTCCGCCACAAGGTGCGGTTTCTTGGACAGCGGCAGTACTGCAACCTGATAGGGAGCCAGCCTCGGGTCCAGTCGTAAGACCACCCGTTTCTCCCCCCGGACCTCCTCCTCATGGTATGCGTCCATGAGAAACGCGAACGTGGTTCTGGTTGCACCCGCCGCCGGCTCGATGACGTAGGGAAAGAACCGTTCCCCGGACTCGTCGTCGAAGTAGCTGAGGTCCTGGCCGCTGGCCTCGGTATGCGCCCGCAGGTCGAAGTCGGTCCGGTTGGCGATCCCCTCGAGTTCGTCCCAACCCCACGGATACCGATACTCGACGTCCGAGCACGCCGCGGCGTAGTGCGCCAACTCGTCGTGGCCGTGTGGCCGAAGACGGATGTTCTCTTCGGACAAGCCGAGATCCAGATACCAGCGGTGACGTTCGCGCGACCAGTAGCGGTACCACTCGTCCGCCTCCTCTGGACGGCAGAAGAACTCCATCTCCATTTGCTCGAACTCGCGAGTCCGAAACACGAACTGCCCCGGGGTGATTTCGTTGCGAAACGTCTTACCGATCTGGGCAATGCCGAACGGAAGCTTCATTCGTGCCGTACGGCGCACGTTCTCGTAGTTGATGAAGATTCCCTGCGCCGTCTCCGGGCGCAGATACACGAGACCCGCATCGTTCTCCACCGGGCCCATGAACGTCTTGAACATCAGGTTGAACTGACGCGGCTCACCAAACGTGCCCCGCTGACCGCAGTGCGGACACAGATCCTGGTCTTCGAGCTTGTCCAGCCGGTAGCGGGTATGACAGCTCGAACACTCGACCAGCGGGTCCGTGAACGAAGCCTCATGTCCCGAGGCGGCCCAGACTTGGCGTGCCTGAAGGATCGCCGAGTCGAGTCCGACGATGTCCCCGCGTAGCTGCACCATCGAACGCCACCACTCGTCCTTGACGTTCCGCAGCACCTGGACACCCAGCGGACCGTAGTCGTAGGCCGAGCGCAGACCCCCGTAGATCTCCGAGGAAGGGAATACGAAGCCCCGCCGCTTTGCGAGGTTGACGATGGTGTCGAGCGTGGCGGGCATGATTGGCTGCGTCCTCTGGTCGTGATGGGAACGCGCAGATACTAGGAGACCGTATCTCGTATTTCGTACTTCGTATTCGGACTTGGCAGCAAAGCGACAGCCGGCCCACTGGAGGGTCGCGTCACAGTACGAAGTACAAGGCACAAGATAGGGCGAGCGAAGCGAGCCCGGCTACGCACTCCCGAAGCGCCGCTTGCGACGTTGATACTCGGCGATCGCTGCGACGAGATCCTCCCGGGAGAAGTCGGGCCAGAGAACTTCCGGGAATACGAACTCGGCATAGGCCGCCTGCCACAGCAGAAAGTTCGACAGGCGCATCTCGCCCGAAGTTCTGATGACAAGGTCCACATCGGGCATCTCCGGCACGTAGAGCTGTCCTGCGAACACCGACGGATCGATCCGCTCAGGATCCAGCTCGCCACGCCGAACGAGCAGAGCGAGGCGTCTGGCGGCGTCGGCGATCTCTACCCTGCTTCCGTAGTTGAAGGCGAACACGAGACGCATGCCGTCGTTCGCAGCCGTCATTGCCGATGTCTCCACCATTCGGGCCCGGTTCCGCTCGGGAATGCGGGGGTCGTCCAGATCACCGGCGAAATAGATGCGAATCCCTTGCGCGTCGAGTTCGTCGCGCCGCCGCAGCAGGAGGTCCTCGTTGAAGAACATGAGAAACTCCACCTCGTCCTCGGACCGGGACCAGTTCTCGGTCGAGAACGTGAAGGCACTGAGCCACGCCACCCCGAGTTTCCGAGCCGACTCGATGGTGGCAAACAACGCGGCCTCCCCTGCAGCATGTCCTGCGGTACGCGGGAGATCTCGCTGCTCGGCCCAACGTCCGTTGCCGTCGAGGATGAGTCCGACGTGCGTTGGGATCCGATCCGGGTCGAGGTGCGGCTCACTCATGCATCACCGCCAGGGAGGACAGCCTCCGCTCCAGATGGTATTCGAGGAATCTCCTCGTGAGCCCGAGCGCTTCGCCCGAGAAGGCGCGGTCCTCTGGAGGAAGCTTGTCGAGATCCGAAGTGGCGAGGCCCACCAGGTAGCCGGTCAGGCCCGGACGCAGCAGGATCGTCCCACTCGGCCGGCACGAGGTGCACACGGCCCCGCCTGCCGAAAGACTGAATCGGAGGGGAACATCTGCTCTTCCACAGCCGGCACAATGATCGAGCGCCGGAGCGAACCCGACGACGTCGGTGAGTTTCAGCAAGAAGGAGGTCACGAGATCAGGTCCTTCACCGTGTCGATCGAGAGCCCTGAGACCTCGCTGGAGCAGCAGGAAGAGTCGGAGCGAAGGATCGCCCTCCCTCGCCACCGCATCGACGACCTCGACCATCGTGCCGGCTGCGAGTACCCGATCCAGATCCAACCGGACATTTGGGAATGCTTCGATCGCCGAAGCCTGGGTAATCGTATCCAGGTTACGCCCCTCGTACAGGACCAGATCGACGTGCGTGAATGGTTCGAGCCGGCCGCCGAAGCGGCTCTTCGTTTTGCGGACTCCTTTTGCGACCGTCCTGAGCTTGCCGTTGTTGGGGCTCAGGATGACCACGACGCGGTCCGCTTCCCCGAACGGAAAGCTGCGGAGCACGATCCCCTGATCGCTGCGAAGACCCATGGGTGAGATGGTAACGGTCGGACTGCGACCTGACGGTACTTCGTACTTCGTATTCCGTACTTCGTACTGCAGCCGGAATCGCTGCAAGGCCACGCTACCAAGTCCCGAGAGCTGCCAAGTACGTCCTAATGAAATCCGAATCGATCCAGCATCTGAGGTTTGCGCTGCCAGTTCTTCTCGACCCGGACACGCAGATCGAGATAGACCCGCGTTCCGAACAGCCGCTCCAAATCCGTGCGAGCCTCAGATCCTGCGTCGCGAAGCAGAATCCCGCCCTTGCCGATGACGATGCCCTTCTGCGAAGTGCGCTCCACGATGATGCGGGCGTCGACGTACACCGAACCGTCGGGACGCTGCTCGATGTCGCGAACGTCGACGACGAGTGAATGAGGAAGCTCATCTCGGAGGCGGGCAAGGAACTTCTCTCTGATCAATTCGCCCGCGAGAAAGGACTCCGGCTGATCGGTGACCGCATCCGCCGGAAAATACTGCGGACCTTCGGGCAGGAGTTTGCCCAACTCGCTCAGGATCGAGTCCAAGCCCTCCCCGCGCAGCGCGCTCACCGGCACATATGCGGCAAACTCCCACACCGCCGCCTCGGCCAGACGTTCGGGTATCTGCCCTCTCCTCGCAGCGTCGGTCTTGTTGACAACGACGATCACGGGCGATCCCGCCTTCGTGAGCCGCTGCGCGATCAGGCGGTCGCCGGGACCGACCGCGGCGGTCGCGTCGAGGAGAAAGAGGACCGCGTCTGCCTCGGCAAGCGTTCCGTAGACGAGCCGATTGAGTCGTTCACCCAAGGCGTTGCGTGGTTTGTGAAGGCCCGGAGTGTCGACCAGAACTGCCTGGAACTCGGGCTCTTCGGTCACGGTCACGACGCCGCGCACGACGTTGCGTGTCGTCTGCGGACGAGGAGACGTGATCACCACCTTGTGCCCGACCAGTGCGTTGACCAGCGTCGACTTGCCCACATTCGGACGTCCAACGACCGGCACGAACCCCGACCTCATGTGGTCGTCAGGCGGGTCGCACGAACCTGGATCACCCTCCGCCCCTGTACTTTGACGACGACGAAGCGGACACCGTATCCCTCGAAGGCCTCCCCCTCATACGGAACCCGGCCGGCGAGGTCCAGGAGCAGGCCGCCGACCGTGTCCCATTCGTCGTGCGCCAACTCGACATCGAGCGCGTCTTCCAGGTCCTCGACAGGGAACCGGCCGTCGACGAGATAGGTACCGCTCTCCTCTTCGATGAAGAGCGGGTCCTCCGTGTCGTATTCGTCGATGATCTCCCCGACGAGTTCCTCCAGAAGATCCTCGATGGTCACCAGACCGGCCGTCCCCCCGAACTCGTCCACCACGATCGCCATGTGCTGCTGTCGTGCCTGCATGTCCCGAAGCAAGTCGGAGATACGCTTGGTCTCGGGTACGAAATAGACCGGCCGCATGATGCGCGTCACGGGCTCCGAACCACCGCCGCGATCCATGATGATCAGCAGGTCTTTGGCGTACACGAAACCGACGATGTCATCGGGACTCTCCCCCACGACGGGAATCCTCGAGAAACCCTCCTCGATCACGATGTCGAGCGCCTTGTCTGTCGTCTCTTCCCGGTCGATCGTCACCATGTCAGGACGAGGAACCATCACCTCGCGTACGAGCGTGTCCGAGAACTCGAGGACGGAACTGATCAGCTTCAGCTCCTCTTCCTCGTCCTCGTCGGGCACATCGTCTTCTTCCGGCTCTTCGATCAGCAGGTCACCCGTCCGCCGGCCAAGCCCGGCCACGAAGGAGAGCAGTCCTGAGAAACGGTACGCGAGTGTGGCCGGATGCCCCCGTCCATAAGCTCGCGGGAGTATGTCCCCCACGAGGAGGATCACGGCCGCAAGACCGACGAGCGCGCCCAAGAGCGCCCAACCTGACAGGGAGATCGTGAGCGCCCACGTGGCCGGGACCGCAGCGGCCACCAGGATCCCTGAATGGACCATCCCGATGGACGGCTGGAGCCCCACCCGATCTTCGAGGAGAACCGCGACGGTGCCGGCGCCCCCTACGTCCTCCGCTCCATCTCTCATGGCGTCCGCACGCGCCGTCAACATCAACGAGACGGCGGCTGCACGGACAACGCCGGCAAGCACCAGAAACAGCAGCGACGCCGCGAAACCGAGGATCATGTGTGGCCCCCGAACCAGGAGCCCGACCCGACGTGCCCGCTACGAAGAGCGAAGAAGCACGGGCTGGTCATGGCCATCGCCTTCCGGCTTTCTTCAAGAGCGCCCTCTCGCGGGCTTCCATTCGCTCTGCGTCCTCGTCATTCATGTGGTCGTACCCGAGCAGGTGGAGGATGCCATGCACGACCATGAGCGCCAGTTCATCTTCGAACGACACCCCCATCTGGTCGGCCTGTTCTCGCACATACTTGGGAGCGATCACGACGTCCCCCAGATTCAACGGCGGCTCTCCCGGACCGGGATTGGGATACTCCCCTGGAGAGAGGTGCTCGAGAGGAAACGCCAGGACGTCGGTCGGTCCCTTTCGTTCCATGAAGCGATCGTTGTACTCGGTCATCTGGTCGAGACCGACGAGCATCAGCGTCAGGTCGGCTTGACGCGGAAGGCCTTCTTCCTCGAGCACGGTCGCGGCAAGCCGCCGGAGCGGCTCGGCTTCGACCGGATCATCCTGTTCGTCGGCCAGGAAGACGCTCATCAGATCGCCTTGGGTGTCGTGATCGGCGGTGATTCGGCAGGCGAATCCGGGAAGCCCGGGTAGGGAATCCGTTGGTGGTAATAGCCAACGAGCGAATCGACGAATGCGGCCTTGACCCTCGTGAGCTCGCCAAGCGTGAGGTCGCTCTCCCCCAGTTGCCCATCGGCGACCTTCTCACCGACGACCTGTTCCACGATCTCCTCGATCCGATCCGGCGTCGGGTCCTTGTCGGCAAACACCGCCCTCGCCGCACTCTCCAGGGCATCGGCCATCATGAGGATCGCCATCTCCTTCGACTGGGGCTTGTGCCCGTAATGGCGATAGTCGTCCACGTCGACGTTGTCGACGCCATAACGCTCACACGCCTTGTGATAGAAGTACCGCATGATTCCGTCACCGTGGTGAGACACTATTCCGTCCGCCACCGCCGTCGGTATCCGATACCGTTTCGCCAACTCGACACCCTTGGAAACGTGATCGCGAATGATCGCGGCAGATTCCTCCGGCGGAAGACTGTCATGCGGGTTGGAGATACCGAACTGGTTCTCGATGAAGAACTGAGGATTCTGTGTCTTGCCGAGGTCGTGATAGTACGCGGCTGCCCTTGCGAGCAGGTTGTTGGCGCCGATCGCCTTCGCGGCCTTGTCGGCGAGCGTCCCGACCATCAACGAATGGTTGAACGTACCCCGGGCCTCCTCTTCCATCATCTGGAGTGCCGGATGGTTGCGATCCGTCAGGTCCAGAAGTCGGAGCGTCGTCGTCACGTCGAACATGATCTCGAGGAACGAAACGGCGGCCACGCCAATCAACCCGGACAGGAACAACCCGTTTGCGAACCCGTACAGTCCTGCCGTAACCGCACCGTCCCAGCCGTTGAAGAACCAAGCGATTCCCGCGGCCATGGGGAACATCACCAGGGCGGTGTACACGATCGCCTTGCGCAGGTCTCCTCGGGCAGAAATGGAGGAGACGAAGGGGATGGGTGTCATCGCGGAGAGCAGGGCGAAGAGGGTGAGGCCGGCGTCGCGAGTTGCGAGACCGGTCAGCGCCCCGACCGCCATCGCCATGACGACACCGATTCGCGCATCGAACAGGATCGCGGCCATGAATCCGAACATCGCCGCCGGAAGCAGGAATCCGACCGCAGGCTGATCCGCAGGTGTCAGGATCGCCACGCCGCGAGCGACCAGCGCCGCCAGCACGATGAGAAGCCCGAACAAGAGCACTCTTCGCGTGTGCGCCCAGAACTGGGCGCGGAACCGAGCCAGGTAGAAGATCAACATGCCGACAACCAGGACGACGACGAGCAACATGGCTGCCTGCTCGGGCACCGTTTGGCGCAACAGACTGAGTTGTTCGATGGCGGCGAGTTGAACCTCGGTCACCGGGGTGCCGACGCCCACGATCTTCTCGCCCTGCTTGTACTCCACCTCGGTATCGGCCACCGCGTCCCTGGCCTCTTGCTTGAGTTGTTCGGTCTTGGCCTCGTCTTTGAACTTGTTGATCTGGAGCAACGCGGAAACGACATCGCCGGCCGCCTTGCTCGCGTCGAAGTCGAGACTTCCGTCCAAGCTGACGGTGGGTGGCATCTGCGCGAGACCCGCCCGAGCGGTGGCGAGGTCGTCGGCATTCGCCAGGCCCTGCTGCAGCAACGTTGTTGCGCGATCGAGCGCTGCCGCACGGATCTCGGCAAGGTATGGAACACGGCCGGTGACAAGGCGCATCACGTCTCCGGTGGCCACCGAGACGAGGAGCTTTCGGGTCTCGGGCTGCAACGTCGGATACTCTGCTTCGAGCAACTGGATCTGCGTTTCGATGTCGCTCAGCTGCGGCGCGAAGCCGATCGGATCCACCTCGAGCACCTTGCCCTCTCGAGCAGTGAACGACTGAGGATTACCGATCGTCGAGAGCGCGAAGTGTTTGGGAATCGTCGAAGTATCGACATCGACGACGACGGTCCCGACTTCCACGCCCGTGGCCCGATACCGGCCTTCCTGATCGGTCTCCACCTCTTGAACGGCTCCGTCATTGCCCGTGATCACGACCGTCGCACCGGCTTTCGGGTAATCCCCTGCCTCGGTGTCGAACACGCCGTTCCCGTCCGCATCGAGAAAGACGATCCCTGTGACCTCGGTGGTCGCGGGAGCCTGCGTCGTCGTGGTCGTCGATCCTTCGCCGCCGGCCACCGTCGTGGTCGGGGCCGTAGTCGTGATCTCGGGCTCCGTGACCGTCGTCGTCGTGGAAGTCACAGGTTCGGGCTCAGGCAGGAACACGGCTGCCGCGACGGTATCGAAGAGCTGTCCGATCCCGACGAGCACCTCCTGGCTTCGTTCAGGATCCGGTGAATACACCGTTTCGATCTTGTCGGCCGCCGCATTCTTATCCTCGGCCGTCGTGACAGGATCGACGACCGTGACGGACCGATCGGCGAAGAAGTCTTGTGGTGACGGCTCCCCGACGGTGACCGTCACGGCGGCGGTCTGCTGTCCGATCATCAGCGCCCCCCACGTCAGTGCGACGGTGGCGACGACGATCAGCAGGCGCACTACGGTGGCCCTTGTCAGGTATCTACTCATGGGAGCGCTGGTCCTCATACCGCTGGTACGCGTCCACGATCGCCGCAACGATGCGATGACGGACGACATCCCTCGAGGTGAGTTCCACGAACGCGACACCGGGGATTCCCCGGAGAACGTGGCGGGCTATCCGAAGGCCTGAGCCTCTCCCCGTCGGCAGGTCGACCTGGGTGATGTCTCCGGTGACGATCATCTTCGAATTGAACCCGAGTCGAGTGAGAAACATCTTCATCTGCTCCGGTGATGTGTTCTGCGCCTCGTCGAGGACCACGCATGCGTCGTTCAATGTTCGCCCGCGCATGTACGCCAGCGGAGCGATCTCTATGGTTCCCCGATCCATCAACCTGCCGGTCTCTTCGGGTCCGAGCATCTCATAGAGGGCGTCGTTGAGCGGTCGCAGGTAGGGGTCGATCTTGGCCGCGAGATCGCCGGGAAGGAACCCCAGGCGCTCGCCGGCCTCCACGGCGGGCCTCGTCAACAAGATTCTGCTGACCGCACCGGTCTTCAACGATTCGACGGCGGCAGCCATGGCAAGATAGGTCTTCCCTGTCCCAGCGGGTCCGACGGCGAAGACCATGGTGTTCTCACGGATCGCGGCGATGTATCTGCTCTGGCCGACCGTCTTCGGTCTCACCACCTTGCCACGCCCGACAGGAACTCCTTCGGTGAGTATTCCGGAGGGACTCGGGACATCCTCTCCGACCATCTGGATGACCCGGCGAACGCGGTCTGCGTCGAGGGTTTGGCCCTCTTGGACCAGGATCAGAAGCTCTTCGAGGACGGTACGCACCTCTTCGGCCCCGTCGCCGGCGAGCATGAATTCGTTCCCTCGGGCGATCACCTGGACGTTCGGATAGGCGCTCTCCAGGGATCGCAAGTGCGCGTCTCGCTCACCCACCAGTTCGAGCATCAAGTGGTTGGACGGAACGCGAAGGTGCACGCGAGCATCAGGGGTACTGAGCAGAGAGTCCTCATTCAGAGGCATAGGCCATAAGAGTATAGATGCGAGCGTGACCTGAGGGGAACCGTCGGTCGACGGCCGGTCATCAGCTACGAACTGCACGTCGTCGCGTGTCTTACCGAAAACTGATGACTGAGAACTGATAACCGAGAACTGACGACCGAAAACTGAGAACTCTCTACTCCCAGGTGCGCCGATCGTCGATGATGCCATCGCCGGGCAGATCACCGACGACCTGCACATCGACGCGAAACCGCAGCGCCGATCTGATCTTCTGCTCGACTGCCTCGGAGAGGGCCGATTCGTCGATTCCTTCCTCGGCAACGATTTCGCAGCGCAACTCATCACGATGCTCGACCCGGTCGATCACGAACCTGAATGAGTCCAGCCCGGGAGTCTCCGCGAGCGCCCGCTCGGCCTGAGCCGGATGGAGGAACATTCCCCGAACCTTCACGGCATCACCGACACGACCCAGCCATCCGGCGAGACGCGGTGTCGCACGCCGACAGCCACAGGGCTCGACGATGAACCTGGAGAGGTCTCCCGTCCCGAATCGAACCAGCGGATAGTCTTCCTCGAAGAGCGTGACAACGACCTGTCCCTCTTCTCCATTCCAAAGCGGCTCGCCGCCGACCGGATCGCAGACCTGCACGAGCGCGTCGTCGGGAACGTGGAGACCTTCGGCCCGTTCACACTCGTAACCGAGGTTTCCCGTCTCGGCCGTTCCATATCCCTGCCGCACGGACGACACGCGTTCCTCGAGCCAGGACCGCAGAGAGGGAGGGAGCGGCTCGGCGGTTACGAACGCGTGGTGAATCTGCAGATCGACACCGATCGCCTCGGCTTTCTCGAGCAGTGCCTTGAGGTAGCTCGGAAGTCCTATGAATGCCGTGATCCCCAGGTCGGCACATGCCTGCACCTGCAGGTCCATGTTTCCGACTCCCCCGGGCAGAACCGCGCATCCAACGGCGCGGGCGCCCTCTTCGAACATCGCTCCCGCCGGAGACAGGTGGTAGCCGAACGCGTTGAGCACGATGTCGTTGGATTCGAAACCGGCGGCACGAAGCGCCGGCGCCCACCTCCACGGGTCGGTCCGATCCAGTTCCGGTTCGTAGAGAGGCCCCGGCGACTGGAAGAGGCGTCGCACCGCGGCGCCTTCGGCGAGCAAGCCCCCGAAGGGACGTTCCATGATCTGTAATTGAAGGAGATCGTCCTTGGAGAGCACGGGCAGCCGGCTCAGGTCCTGGACGGTTCGCATCTCTGCGGCTACCAGGCCTGCGCTCTCGAGCCGCTCGAAAAACGCCGTCGATTTCGCCGCCGCAGCTTCCACGAATGCGCCGACCACGCTATCGAGACCGCGGCCGTATTCTTCAGGTGTCATCGCTTGTCTCCTCGAGCCTCAGAGCCAGCGTTTCCGTCGCTTGTAGTGCTTGACGTCGCGGTAGCTCTTGCGTTCACCCGACTCGCTGATTCCCAGATAGAACTCCTGCACGTCGGGGTTCTCCGCCAATTCGCCTGCCGGTCCCTCGAGCACGATTCGGCCGTTCTCCATGATGTAGCCATGGTCGGCAATGTTCAATGCCAGCCTGGCGTTCTGCTCGACGAGAAGAACCGTCGTCCCGAGATCTCGATGCAGCCTCTGGATGATGGCGAAGATCTCTCGCACGAGGATCGGAGCGAGTCCGAGCGACGGCTCGTCGAGCATGAGCAGCTTCGGCCGCTGCATGAGGGCACGTCCCATCGCCAGCATCTGCTGCTCACCTCCCGACAGGTAACCGGCCACCTGATTGGATCGCTCCTCGAGCTGTGGAAAGTACTCGTACACCAGCCGGAACTCATCGGACACGTTGCCTTCCCGCCAGCGCGAATACGCCGCGGCGATCAGGTTTTCGTGCACGGTCAAGTGCTCGAAGACCCTCCTTCCCTCCATGACGAGCGAGATCCCCGACCGAACGATATGGGCCGGATCGAACTCGGTGATCTCCATGCCGTCGAAGCTGATGTGCCCTTCGCTGATCTCGCCGTCTTCGGACGGCAGCAAGCCCATGATCGCTTTGAGGGTCGTGGACTTGCCGGCCCCGTTCGCACCGAGCAGGGCGATGAGATCGCCACGTTTCACCTGCAGGGAGAGGCCGCGTAGCACGAGGATCACCTCGTCGTAGATCACCTCGACGTTGTTGACATCGAGAAGCACGCCGGTGGCAGGGGCGGTTCCCGCCGCCCCTGCCCAGTCGCCCGTGGCCGTCGTCGTCACTACGGAGTCATCTCCGATATGACACGCGTCCAGACTCCGTTCTCCACCTTGTAGATACCGGCACCTGCCATACCTTTGTGACTGGTTTTCGAGAACCCGATGGGAACGCTGACGCCTCCCGTATCGAAGTTCGATATCGACTCGAGGGCGCTCTTGATCGCCGGACCCGTCACGTCGTCGCCGGCATCGACGACATTCTTGATGGCCTGGGCCATCACAGCCATCGTGTACCAGCCCTGCGTGTAATGCAGGCCCTCGTCCGTCAGGGTCTTACCCTGCGACTTCAGGAACTCGCTCGGTGCCTTGAAACCGGGATCATCCGACTGCACCGACGCCCACGGCAACACACCCATGACGCCTTCGGCCGCGTCACCGGCCAGGTTCACGAAGCCTTCGTCCGCACACCAGTTCAGACAGATCATCGTGACGTCGAGACCCTGACCCTTGACATCACGAGCCAGCAAGGCGGCAGGACTCGACACGTTCTGCACGATGATGTGCGTCACACCCTGAGCCTTCGCCTTCGTCAACTCGGCCAGATAATCGGTGGCACCACCAGGCATCGCATAGTCCGCGTATCCCATGTCCAGTCCCTTGGACTGGATGTACGCGGCACCGTCGGCAACCGGTGAGAGCCCGAACGGGCTGTCATGGTGGAACACGGCGATCTCTGCACGACCGCTGTAGTTCTCACTGATCCATTTCAACGCGATCCGCATCTGATCCGAGTAGCTCGTCGCCACGACGAAGTTGTACGGCGTGTCGGCGGGGTTCGTGAGCGCTTCCGAGTAGGAAGCCGACATGAACGGGATCTTGTCTTCGGTGATCCGAGTCCTCAAAGCCTCCGTGTCACCGGTGCCCCAGCCCATGAACGCGACGATTCCCTCAGAGACATACTGAGAGTACAGCTGCTCGGCGGTGTCCACCTTGTACTGATAGTCCTGCCACTTGAGGTCGATCTGGCGTCCGTCGATCCCACCCTTCGCGTTCAACCAGTCGACGTAGCCGCGAACGCCGTCGGCATACGGCGTCCCCACGTCTCCGGTTGGTCCCGTCAGGTCGAAGATCGCGCCCACCTTGATCGGCTCGCTGCTGCTCGAACCACCACCTCCACAGGCGGCTACCAGCAGGGCCAGCACCATTCCCAAGGCAAGATAGATTGCGGTTCTCTTCATGGCCTTCCTCCTCTCAATATCTGAATGGCCACAGTCGGAAGTAGTCACGGATGCGTTCCCATATCCGTGCAAGCCCTCGAGGCTCGAAAATCAGAAACAGAATGATGACAAGCCCGAATACACCAAGCTGGATCGCGGGGAGCTGTTGGGACAGGGCCGGCAGCACGCCCTGGATCGACTGCCCCGCACGCTGGATCAGTGCGGGGACCACCGTCATGAATCCGGCCCCATAGATGGCCCCGGCGACACTGCCGAGCCCACCGACGATGATCATCGCCAGGTAGGTGATCGACACGTCGAAGGTGAAGCGCTCCCAGGTGACGATGCTCCGATAGGAGGCGAGCAGGGCTCCGGCAAGACCTACGAACCCCGAAGATATCGCGAAGGACCACAGCTTGTACTTCCAGACGGTGACCCCGATCACATCCGCGGCGATGTCCTGATCTCGAATGGCCACGAAGGACCTGCCGAGACCCGTCCGGAACAGATTGAGCGCCGCAAGTGTCGCGAGGACGACGAGCGCCAGGATGATCCAATACCAGATGAACTCGGACCTGATCTCCGTCTTGAAGGCAACCGGTCGGGGAACCACGAGCGACTCCACGCCACCGGTGACCACGTCCCACGTCCGAACGACATAGATGATGATCACTTGCGCGGCCAACGTGGCGATCGCCAGGTAGAGCCCCTTGAGGCGGACTGCCGGAAGCCCGATCACCGCTCCGACGGCCGCGGTGACGAGCACGGCGGCAGCGATCCCCAGTGGCGTCGGCCAGTGCAATCGTGCGATCAGAATGCCGGCCGTATACGCGCCGACGGCAAGGAAGCCTCCCTGCCCGAGACTGATCAATCCCGTGAAACCGGTGAGGATGTTCAGCCCGATGGCTCCGATTGCGGCAATGCCGACCATATTGAGGATTGTGAGCCAGTACGAAGAGGCAACGAACGGAACGACACCGAGGAACACGAGGAGCACCGACAGCCGGATCCAGTCCGCCTTGGTCTGGCGAAGTGCCAGATCTTGACTGTATTTGGTGTGATAGATACCCGTTGCTATCGCCATCGCCTACACCCTCTCGATCCGCACTTCGCCGAACATTCCGTACGGCTTGATGAGCAGCACGAGGACGAGCACCAGGTAGGGGACGACTTCGCCGAGTCCGGCGCTCACGTAGCCGGCAACGTACTGACGAGTCAGCCCGATGATCAGCCCTCCGATGAGAGCGCCCGCGATCGAATCCAGCCCTCCGACGATCACGACCGCGAAGACGAGCAAGCCGAACGAAGCCACACCGATGGAAACGCCGATCATGATCGCCACGAGGACACCGCCAAAGACGGCGCTGACGGCAGCCAGCGCCCAGGACAATGCGAAGATTCTGCGAACACTGATCCCCATCACCATGGCGGCCTGCTGATCGTCTGCCACCGCCCGCATCGCCACACCGAAGTGGGACTTTCGGAAGAAGAGAGCGAAGGCCGCCAACGCGACGAGAGCGATACCGATCGCCCACAGCCGGTTCTCTGGAAGCGGCGCGCCGAAGAGGACGACAGAGACATCCGGAATGATCGTCGGCATCTTGCGTAGGTTCGTCCCCCAGATCCCCTGCACGAGTGACCTGAGCACCGCCGAGAGGCCGATCGTGACCATGATCACCGCAATCGCGGACTCCCCGACCATCGGCCGAAGCACGGATCGTTCGATGGCCACCCCCATACCGATGGCGACGACGATTCCCAGGAGCACGGCCAGAGGCCACGCCAGCCCAAAGGTCACCATCCCGGCCCAGACCACATAGGCGCCGATGAGGAGGAACTCTCCTTGCGCGAAGTTGATGACGCCGGTCGCTTTGAAGATCAGGACGAACCCGAGTGCCGCAAGGGCGAGAATCGCCCCGTTTGCCAGACCGTTGACCGTCAGCTGGATAAAGGTGCTCATCGTCCGGTGCTCCATGCGTAGCGACGACGCTTGCCCGAGGGTGTGAACGTCTCCATGTCGAAGATCCTCAGACGAACCTCACGATCAACCGTCGTCCCGTCTTGATAGGTGATCGTACTGGTAATCGTGACTGCCTCTCTCTCGGGCGTGTAGAGAGCCTCGATGAGGTCCGCATACCGGGTGGCAATCGTTCCCCGGCGGACCTTGCGGGTCCTGGTGATTTCGTCGTCATCCGGATCGAACTGCTTGTGCAGGATGAGGAACCGCCGCACGCGAGCGCCGGGCGGCAGGTCCTGATTCGCCTTGGCAATGTCCTCCGCGACCAGTGTGTACACCTCGTCCATCTGTGACAAGTCCGTGTAGGTCGTGTATGCGAGATGCTCTCGCTCCGCCCATGCACCGACGGTCTGGCCGTCGATGGTGATGATGGCAGCGATGTACGGATGGTCTCCGCCGAAAGTCACGGCCTCTTCGACGAACTGTGAGAACTTCATCTTGTTCTCGATGAATGCGGGAGAGAATGCCGTACCGTCAGGAAGGTGCATGACGTCTTTGGCCCGGTCGATGACGACAAGTTGTCCGTCCTCGTCGATGAAACCGGCGTCGCCCGTATGCAACCATCCGTCGGCTTCGAGAGCACTCTCCGTTGCTTCCGGATTGCGGTAGTAGCCCTGGAACACAGCCGGAGAGCGCAACAGGATCTCTCCATCGTCTGCGATGCGCATCTCGGTTCCGGCAATCGGGGTACCCACCGTGTTGAACTTGATGTCTCCATCCCGGTGAACGACGGCGATGCCACAGATCTCCGTCTGCCCATAGATCTGTTTGAGGTTCACTCCGATCGAGTGGAAGAAACGAAACACGTCGGGTCCGAGCGGTGCACCCCCTGTGTAGGCGCGTTTGATGCGAGTGAGGCCGAGCTGATCGCGTACCGGTCTCAACGCGACCACATCCGCGATCGCCAGCCGGTACCGCAAACCCGGCGGAAGCTGCTCGCCTCGCACGAGGAGATCCGCGGCTTCCTCCCCGACGTCGAATCCCCACGAGAAGACGTGTTTCTTGAGCCAACCGGCTTCACCAATGCGCACCTGCACCGTTGACAGCATCGACTCCCAGATCCTCGGCGGCGCAAACATGACGTTCGGCCCTATCTCACGCATGTCGGACTGGACCGTTTCGGCCTCTTCAGGAAAGCTGATGGTGAACCCCGCCTGGAATCCACAGGCCAACGCCATCATCTGCTCCCCCACCCACGCAAACGGAAGAAAACTCACGAAGCGGTCCTCGGCGTCGAGCGGATCTGCCTCCATGAGGTTCCTCCCCATGGAAAGGAGGTTGCGGTGACTCAGCATCGCCAGCTTGGGCAGGCCGGTCGTGCCGCTGGTCGTACACAGCACGGCGGTGTCCTCACCCGAGCCCAGGTCGATCTGTTCGTCGATCCAGTCCGGGTGCTCGGCCTCGAACACCCGCCCGAGTTCTTCGACCTTGGTGAACTCGATCAGTTTCGGATCGTCGTAGAGTTCCAGACCCTGCGGGTCGTAGTAGATGATCTTCTCGATCGTCGAAGGAAGATCGATCAGCTTGTCCACCTGCTCCTGATCTTCTGCAACGATCAGCCTGATTCCGGCATGTGTGATGATGTGGACGATCTCCTCGCCGATAGAGGTCGGGTAGATCCCCACCGACATGCCCCCAAGCGCCTGGACACCGAGCTCGGCGATCAGCCACTCGGGACGGTTGTCGCCGAGAACGGCGATGACGTCTCCTCGACCGACCCCCATCGTCGAGATGCCCTGAGCAAAGGCTCGAACCCGCCCGTTGAACTCCGCCCAGTTCTCCGCCTGCCAGATCCCATAGCGTTTCTCCTGCAAGGCGATTCGATCACCCATGGTTGCTGCCATGTGCCGAAGCACCTTGGGGAACGTGTCCGGCGTCAACTCTGATCCTCCCCGAGGTACGCCTCGATCACCGCCGGATTCCTCGACACCTCCGCCGGAGACCCGGAGGCCACGAGCTGGCCGAAATCGAGAACACTGACCGAGTCCGAAATGTCCATGACGACGCCCATGTCGTGCTCGATGAGAATAGTGCTGATACCGGCAAGCTGATTCACATCGAGGATGTAGCGCGCCATGTCCTCCTTCTCCTCGGCGTTCATGCCGGCCATCGGCTCGTCCAGCAACAGGAGCGCAGGCTGCATGGCCAGCGCGCGTCCCAACTCGACACGCTTCTGAAAACCGTAGGCAAGGGAGCCGACAGCCTGGGACCGCACCGATTGAATCTCGAGGAGATCGATGACCTCTTCGACGAGTTCCCTGTGTTCGATCTCCTGACGCCGGGCAGGTCCGACGAACAGCATGGACCGCCAGACACGATGACGCATGTGCACATGGCGTCCGAGCATGAGGTTGTCGAGCACCGTCATGTGCTGAAAGAGCTCGATGTTCTGGAAGGTGCGGGCAACACCCCAGCGTGCCGTCTCACTCGGAGCAGCTTTGGTCAACTCGTGTAGCGTCTCGCCGTCGTTGAGAGTGATGCTCCCCCGCTGCGGCCGATACAGACCACTGATGCAGTTCAGCAGCGACGTCTTGCCTGCACCGTTGGGTCCGATGATGGCATGAATCTCTCCCTGACGGACGCCGTCCGAGACGTCGCGTAGAGCCTGCACACCACCAAACGCGAGGCTCACATCTTTGATCTCGAGCTGCGGCGTTCCCGGTGACAGCCGGCTGCCATTCAGTGTGAATCGGTACTCTCTCGACATGACGATGTTGGAGAGCGTACCAAGGCGACGACCACCGATGTCGTGGGAACCGCGAAAAAGGTCGATACCTGAGAAGGTACCTGGTACCCCGCCCGTACCCGGTGCCTCGTACCAGGACCCTGGACCACTCAACGTTGCGGCTCGGCCCATCCGCCCATGAGATGGAAATGCAGATGGAAGACCGTCTGCCCCGCTGCGGGACCGACGTTCGTGACAACGCGCCACCCCTGATCGAGCTGCCTCTCGCGAGCGATACCTGCCGCCGTGATGAAGATCTCCGCCAGCAGACCACCTTCGGCACTCGTGATCTCCCCCGCAGAGTCGGCAACGTGCCGCTTGGGGATGATCAGAACGTGGGTCGGGGCCACGGGATTGATGTCGTTGAAGGCGAGAACATGGTCGGTCTCCGCGACAACATCCGCAGGGATCGAGCCTTCAACGATCTTGCAGAAGAGGCAGTCCTTCAACGAGCGCTCCTTTCAGGTGTTCCTTCCCCGTCGAGGCTACCAACACGGGCGCCACGCCACCGACGAGGCTCGCAGCGCCTCGGAACGTCACTCGCGCATAGGTGTCGGTGTATCCACTCAAGCGGGCCTCCCCGGTCGTTGCCTCCGGCACGGCCTTCTCGACAAGCACGTGCACGGTCCGACCTTGGTGACGCGCGAGCCAACGCCGTCGGATGCCGGCGCCGAGTGCCCGTAGCGTGCGGGATCGTTCTCGCTTGACCGAAGCATCGACCTGCCGGGGGTCGTCCGCCGCAGGTGTCCCCTCTCTCGGCGAGAAACGGAAGACGTGCAGCTTCTCGAACCCTACGGCCTCGACGACCTGGAGAGTCCTGGAGAAAGCCGCATCATCTTCGCCCGGAAAGCCGACCATCACATCGGTGGTGATCGCCACACCGTCGATTTGGGATCGTGCCGCTTCCACAACCTCCAGGAAGAGATCCAGCGTTCCTGGCCGTCGCATCGCCTGCCACAGGTCTGGATCCCCTGTCTGCAAGGGGATGTGAAGATGCCGGCAGAGTTTCGGCTCGGAAGCGATCATGTCGAGAAGGGAATCGTCCACCTGTGAGGCCTCGATGGAGGAGAGACGGATCCGCTTCAGTCCCGTGAGCGCCGCGAGGTCGCCGAGGAGCGCACGCAGCGCGCCCCGCTTGCCGACGTCGTACCCGTACTTTCCCAGATGTACGCCCGTGAGAGTCAGTTCCCGAACTCCGAGGTTCACCAGCCTGCGGGCGCGTGACAACACCTCGTCACCGTCCGTGCTGTGCAACGTTCCCCTGGTCCGGGGAACGATGCAGAACGTGCAGTGCTCGTCGCATCCCGTTTGCACCTTGAGGTTCCTGCGCGGACTCGGAAAGAGGACCGGGACAGGCGCACCGGCACCGATGTACTCGGCGACACGGCCGGCGAGGCCGTCTTTGACCGGCAGCACCGCATCAACGCCCTCCATGGCGGCAACATCTGCCGATCGGGCGACCGCATAGCAACCGGTGACGACCACGGTGGCATCCGGGAACTCTCGTACGGACCGCCGGATCAGTTTGCGAGATGCGGACGATGCCTCCGAGGTGACGGTGCACGTGTTGACCACGACGACGTCCGGTGTCGAGCCACCGGTGCCGATACCACGATCGGCGAGAGCGAGAAGGATCTGATCACTCTCGGCCTGGTTGAGCCGGCACCCGAGCGTTCTGAGCACTCCAGTTCGTCCCATGAGGTGGTGAGGGTACACGCGTGGCTCGCTTCGCGAGCCCGCCTGGCGTTGCGTATTTCGTAACGCGGCCCCTATGTGGACCCGATGCCGAGGGGGCGAGCGTCACGGCTCTTGCCGGTCACTGATAGCTCGCAGTCGGAAACCGGCCGCTGGAAGCTAGGCCGAGTCTCCCAATCCGAGCTCGCTGAGGACGCTCGTGATACCGTCTTCGGTGTTCTCGAGAAGCCCTCCGAGGATCTGAAGATCGCTGCGACGCAGGGTCAAGACGCGTCCATTGAAGTCCTGGCGCATCAACTGAATGGCACGAAGAAAACGCTCGACGATGTCTCCGGTCTGCCCGTCCGAGTGCTCGACCTTCTCCAGGTCGATCGTGACGCCCCCACTACTCCACGATGTCGCTCCGGTTCGCTCGGCCTCCGGCAGGAGTTGCTCGATCGGAACACCGTAGACGGCCGCGAGCCGGTGCATACGCGGAAGCGACAGGCTCCGCTCCCCGCGCTCGTAGGCGCCGAGAACAGATGCCTTGAACTCGAATGCAGACAGCTCTTCCACATCCTGTAGGGAAAGCCTCTTCTGGCGTCGAATCGCCCTCAGCCTTCGACCAACAGACTGGTTATATGTCGCCTCCGTCATCAGCCAGACTCCCTCCGAACAACACCCCCGAAGTGTCACTCTCAGTGACACTCTACCCGGTGGCGACCCTTTTGTCACCCCTCTGCGTGGTGTTTGTTCGGAGAAGTGCCGCACCGACGATTGCTGCCGTCTCGACTCTCAGAATCCGGCCACCCAGACTGACCGGCGAACCGGGGACCTCTCCGGCGACGAACCCTCCTTCGGGCCCGATCAACAGGGTCACATCGCCCTGAGCAGGCGAAATCGGTTCACCGCCGGGATCTGCCACAAGGAGTCTGCCCTCCAGGTCTTCAACGTCGACGAGACCGTCCTGGATCTCCATCAACCATGCTCCTCTGCTCTGTTCGAGAGCGGACCGGGCCCACGAACGTACCTTGTCCACTTTGGGCGCTCGTGTATTGCCGTGCACGGTGCGAAGCCAGACCAGCCGTCCGATGCCCAGCTCACCGAGCTTCTCGACAAGGAATCTCGTCCGTTCGCTCGAACGCGGTGGTGCAACGGCAATGGTGATGGCGGCAGCCGGAGAGCCGACGCCGACTTCTTCACCTCGCAGTACCGCTCCGCTCGAGAGCGTCCCTTCACCGGTTCTTCCCCTGCCATCGGTGTAGGAGACCGTTGCCCCATCGCCAAGGCGCACGACGTCGTACAAATGGTGCCTGGCCGCTTCGGACATCGGAATCGTCGAGCCGCTCCACGGCGGTTCCAGCAACAGGTGCGGCACGTGTCGCATCACCGAAAGCGCCGTCTGGAGCGGACCGCATCCCCGCGAAGCTCGGCGAATTCGCGGAGCACCCGCTCTTCCTCTTTGGAAAGGCGCTCCGGAACGACGACCTCGACGACAACGTTGAGGTTGCCTCGTCCCCGTCTTCCCAGCCGCCCCATCCCCTCGCCGGAAATCGTGATCGTCTGCCCTGGTTGCGTTCCTGGTGGAATCGTCACGTTCATCGATTCGCCTTCGATCAGCGGAACCGAGACCTCGGTACCGAGTGCAGCTTGTGCGATGTCGATGGGAACGACGCAGGTGAGATCGTCACCATCCCTGACGAATCTCGGGTCGGCCTGGACCCGGATCTCTACGTAGAGGTCACCTGCCTGGGCGCCATGAGGAGCAGCTTCCCCGCGTCCCGCCAGCCTCAACCGAGTTCCGGTCGACACCCCCTGGGGAATCTCGACACTCACGGTGTGTTCCTCCCGGACGACTCCTCGACCGCCACACACACGACACGGCTCTGCCACGAGACGACCGCTGCCATGGCACAGGTCGCAGGTCGTCAGTGTCATCATCTGACCGAAGATGGAACGTCGTGCGACCTGCATCGAGCCCGTGCCGTGGCATTGGCGGCACGTCTCTACCGACGTTCCGGGAGCGGCGCCGACCCCGGCGCATTCCCTACACGTCGACAGCGCCCGGAACTTCAGCTCCGACGTCGTCCCAAAGGCGGCATCGGCCAGGCTGATGCGTGCCTCGACGGCAACGTCTCTGCCTCTGGCCGGCCTTCGCTGTCCTCCAAAACCGAAGGCGCCACCGTTTCCGAACACCGATCGAAGCAGATCGTCGAATCCGCCCATCAGCAAGTCGCCGAGGTCGATCGTTTCTCCGTGGTCGAACGCCCGACGTCGATCAGGATTGGAGAGCACCTCGTACGCCTCGGCCACCTCTCGGAAACGGGCGTCGGCGCCCGGATCGTCCGGGTTGGCATCGGGATGGGTCTCTCGAGCCAGCCGGCGGAACGCCCTCTTGATCTCGTCCTGGTCGGCGTCCTGAGAGACACCCAGGATGGAGTAGTAGTCCTTACGCATGGAATCTCAGTGCGGTGATTTGATGTTGTTCACGAGGAGCCCAAACTCTCCTCGAGTGTCTCGCCGACTTCTTCCACGGCGCAGATTGCCCGACGGTAGTCCATACGCATCGGTCCGAGAACTCCGACACTGCCCACACCGGATTCACCGAGCTTGAACGTTGTCGAGACGACGGCGAGGTTCAGGTCATCACCGATGTCGAGTTCATCGCCGATCTGGATGCCGGTGCCTCCCTTCGACAAGATCGAGAGCACCATCGCTTCACGCTCGAGCAACTCGAGGATACTGCGAACCGCCACC
The DNA here is from genome assembly GCA_013152275.1 of Actinomycetota bacterium. Taxonomy (NCBI): domain Bacteria; kingdom Bacillati; phylum Actinomycetota; species Actinomycetota bacterium. Next base: position 85,261 of record JAADGS010000090.1, read on the forward strand.
AGATCCTCCCAAACGTTCGTCATCTGCGCGGTTCCGGAGACGTACACCTCTCTCGATCCGCGTTCGATCCTTCCGACGGCACTCATCACCTCGCGGACCAATCCGGCGACGGGCTCTCGCAAGTGCAACGACTCCTCGACACCCTCGGCGAGTGCTTCATCGACAGATTCGTGCTCGAACAGGTCGCCAAGCACACGCTCGGCTGCAATCACCTCACGCGGATCGACGGGCTTCTCGAGCCTGATCAATTCCTGAGTCACACGACCCCGGTTGGAAACGAGCACGAGCAGCAGCACCTGAGGAGCGAGCGGCACGACGTGAACGCCGCGAACGCGCTCCATGGCGACACCGGGACCGGCCACGATCGCCGGGTAGTGGGTGATATCGCTCAGAAGTTCCGTAGTGGACTTGAGCAGCTCCGAGAGACCCTGATGAAACGATGAGAAGAACGACTGAATCCTGAGCCGAGTCTGTGAATGAAGGCGCGCAGGCGAACAGTGGTCTACGTAGTACCGGTACCCCTTGCCGGTCGGGGCACGTCCAGCAGAAGTGTGCGGCTGAACGACAAAGCCATCGGATTCGAGCGCGGACAGATCATTGCGAATCGTCGCCGAAGAGACATTCAATCCCGACAGGTCGAGCACGGTTTTCGATGACACCGGTTCTCCGGTGCGAATGTACTCCTCGACGAGCGCTCGCAAGACCTCGGACTTCCGCTCGCTGAGCATCCCCTCAGGTTAGCAGTCGCACCCGGAGAGTGCTAAAACCGCTCGACTCACCTCATCGGTCAGCAGGGGGCGACGGACACGTAGCCGGCTCCCCTCCAGGTCGATCACACCGGCGTGTTCCAGGCGGGTCCCCCATGCGGATTCGAGGAGGTGGATGCCACCGTCACCCGCCTCGACCCCGGCGGTCCTCCGAAGCCCGAGCAGGAGGCGTTCCTGTTCGCGTCCCCACGGATCGAGCCGTTCGGTACCTTGCACGGGCCGGATCCCCGCTTCGACCCGGTCCAGATAGGCGTCGATCCGACGAACGTTGCGGAAACGCTCACCGTTGCGATGACCATGGGCGCCGGCCCCGAAAGCCAGGTAGTCACCTTGTGCCCAGGTGACGAGGTTGTAGACACAGGTGTGCCCCGGTCTGGCATAGTTGGAGACCTCGTAGCGCACCAACCCGGCCGCCCTGGCCGCCTTCTCGAGCGCTTCGTAGTCGTCGGCTTGCAGGTCTTCGTCGGGGGCCGGCGCTCCGGCTGCGACCGCCCGACCGAGGGCGGTCCCCCGCTCGATCGTCAGCGCGTACGCCGACACGTGGTCAGGCGCCAGTGAGAACGTCCGAGCAACTCCGGCGATCCAGTCTGTCTTACGCTCGCCGGGTGTCCCAAAAATGAGGTCGACATTGACCGAAAAGCCCGTCAGCCGGGCAGCGCCCACCGCCGTCTCCGCCCGTTCGGGACTGTGCATCCGTCCCAGGGCGTTCAACACTTCGTGGTCAAAGCTCTGAACACCGAAGGAGACGCGTGTGAACCCCGCTTCGCGAAGCCCATCCCCCACCGCAAGGGTCCAGTCTTCGGGATTCGCCTCGAGGCTGATCTCGACGCCGGGAACGAACCCGAACCGCCGCTCCAGAGCATCGACGATGCTCGCGAGCAGCACGGGCGGTACGCGAGACGGGGTCCCACCACCGACATACACCGCATCGAGTTGCCTCCACACCGGTTCCCTCTCGATCTCGGCGACGACGGCCGAGACGTAACGCTCGATCAGATCGTCTCTGCCGACAACGACGTTGAAATCGCAGTAGGGGCAGAGACGGGCACAGAACGGGACATGCACATACGCTGCCGCCAACGAGGATGCTGCATCGGCGAGCACGGGGGAATCCGGACGCAGCGGCTCGTCAGTCGTCATCGTCGAGCCGCAGGGCCGAGATGAACGCCTCCGGGGGAACTTCGACGCTACCGACCATCTTCAGTCGCTTCTTGCCTTCCTTTTGGCGTTCGAGGAGTTTTCGCTTGCGGCTGACGTCGCCGCCGTAGCACTTGGCGATCACGTCCTTACGCTTCGCCTTCACGGTTTCACGAGCGATGATCCTGCTTCCGATGGCGGCCTGGATGGGAACGTCGAAGAGCTGGCGGGGAATGAGCGTGCGAAGCCGGGCCACCATCCGGCGTCCGTAGCGGTACCCCTCGTCCTTGTGGACGATGGCCGAGAACGCGTCCACCTTCTGGCCGTTGAGGAGGATATCGACCTTGACGAGCGCGGCGGTGCAGTATCCGGCCGGTTCATAATCGAGGGATGCATACCCTCGAGTGCGCGACTTGAGCGCATCGAAGAAATCGAATACGACCTCCGCAAGCGGGATCTCATAGGTGATCTCGACTCGCTCCGGTGTCAGATAGTGCATGTGCTGCATGGTTCCCCTGCGACTCTGCGCGAGGTCCATGACCGTGCCGACATACTCGACGGGAACCACGATCAGGGCCTTCATCAGCGGCTCGTCGAGATGGTCGATGAGTCCTGGATCGGGTAGGTCGGCCGGAGATCGGATCTCGACTGCGGAGCCGTCGGTGAGGTGAACCCGATAGGCGACCGATGGAGACGTTGCCACCAGATCGAGCCCGTATTCACGCTCGAGGCGCTCACGCACGATTTCCATGTGGAGCAATCCGAGAAACCCGCAGCGGAAACCAAAACCCAGCGCCCTCGAAGTCTCGGGTTCGAACACCAACGCGGCGTCATTCAGGCGCAGCTTGTCGAGGGCCTCGCGGAGCCGTTCGAAGTCTTCCCCGTCGGACGGGAACAAGCCGGAGAACACCATCGGTTTGGGCTCCGCATAGCCGGGAAGCGGCTCGGTCTTCTCATCGAGCGTCACCGTGTCACCGACACGAATGCGACCGATGTCCTTGACGCCGGTGATCAGGTACCCCACCTCCCCGGCGTGCAGTTCGGACACCGGTTCGGCGTGCGGCGTAAGGACACCGACTTCCGCTACCGCGTGGCGTTCGTGGGTCGCGGTGAACACGACACTCTCACCTTCGCTCAACTCCCCGTCGACGACGCGGATATAGCACACGACTCCTCGGTACGCGTCGTAGTAGGAATCGAATACCAGTGCCCGCAGCGAGGCGTTCACGTCGCCCGCCGGCGGCGGTATCTCCTCCACGATCCTTTCCAGAAGCTCATCGATGCCCTCACCGGTCTTGGAGGAGACCCGCAAGATGCGAGCAGGATCGACTCCCAACAGCGAAACGATCTCTCCCGTCACCCGATCCGGATCTGCGGCAGGCAGATCGATCTTGTTGATCACAGGGATGATTTCGATGCCTGCGTCGATGGCCAGGTAGGCGTTGGCGAGCGTTTGTGCCTGCACACCTTGGGCGGCGTCGACAAGGAGGACGGCTCCCTCACATGCCGCCAACGAACGGGAGACTTCGTAGCTGAAATCGACGTGACCCGGAGTATCGATCAGATTCAGCGTATAGGTCTGACCGTTTGGGTGCTCGTATCGAAGCCGGACCGCCTGTGCCTTGATCGTGATCCCGCGTTCTCGCTCCAAGTCCATCGAATCGAGTACCTGCTCCCGCATGTCACGCGCGCTCAACGCCCCCGTCCGTTCGAGAAAACGGTCGGCGAGCGTCGACTTGCCATGGTCGATGTGCGCGATGATGCTGAAGTTGCGAATCACGAGAACGCCGCATTGTACCGGTGCACCTACGCTGCTAGGCTCCCCACGCTCGACGGAGCAGCTCTGCCCGTCATTGTCCTCAACACGAAGATTCACGCATGGCCAACATCAAGTCACAGATAAAACGAAACCGTCAGAACGAGAAGCGTCGCATCGCCAACAAGGCGATGCGTTCCGAACTCAAGACTCGTGTGAAGCTGGCGGAATCCGCAGCCGACACCGGCGACGCGGCGGCGGCGGAAGAGGCGCTCATCGACGCCCAGAGACGTATCGACATGGCTGCGGCAAAAGGCCTGATCCACAAGAACACGGCCGCCCGCAGGAAGTCACGACTCGTCAAGCAGGTCAGACGCCGCTTGGAAGGCTGAGCCGGGCTCACCAGCTCACAGGCTCGCTTCGCTCGCTGTACCGAGTACTTCGTACCGCGACGCTACATCGATGCAAGACCGCGGGGCGGGTGTGACGGCCCAGGGAAACAGGGCACAGTCGCGCATCGTGCGAGTTCTCGGTCAAGCCCTTCGCGGTCCTCCGTACCAACGACAGAGCGCAACGGTCAACCGTTCCAACGTGAGTTCGTGTGTCTCCGCCGGCCTCGTTTTCAGGATCCTGTCTGCCCGTGCAAGCGCACCGAGAGCTCGTTGCAGAGCCGAATCGGAGCTCTTCGAACGACCCTGCCAGGCTTTTCTGACCGGAAACGAGGACGACGGCTGGCCGAGCCACTCCGCGAGCGTCTCGAGGTTCGGCGCGGACGCAGCCATTGCACGACGACGGAGATCATTCTCGAGGAAACCGAGGAGCTGGAGCGGATGCCCGTGCACGAGGAAGTCGGATAGTCGGCGTAATGCCTGACCCACGTCTCCCGCGGAGACGGCATCGGCGTAGTGCCAGATCGGCTCGTCTGGACGATTGGCGAACCTGACGTTCACCTCGTCGATGGTGACTTCATCCAGGCCGGTGAGCTGATCGAGTGCCTGAGCCATGGCGGCCACATTGGAACCGAATTTCCTGAGCAGCGCGGCCACTGCATCGGGACGGACCCGCAGGCTTCGATTCTTGATCTCGGCGAAGAGCCAATCGTTCGCATCCTGTTCTCGAATCTTCTTGACGGTGATGACCTCACCGATGGCCTTCACCTTCTTGGCCAGCAAACTGGGCAGGCTTCCTGCCGCCACAAAGACGACCGTCACTGCCTCCGGATCCATCCGGTCCAGCAACTCGACGACAACTTCTGCCTCCGACTTCTGCAAAGACTGCGCGTCGACGACTTCAACTCCGAGCCGGTCGCCGAACAACGATCCGGACTGCAGCGCCGGGACGAGCGGCTCGACTCCAGCCCGGAGCATTCCCCCCTCACCGACTTCTTCGGCGCCTCGCGCCGGGACATCGATGCGAACGGTATCCGAGACACCGGCCTGCTCGAGGAGGCGATGGGAGCGTTCGAGCATTTGCTGGCGCTCACCGGGTCCCGCGCCGGACGGACCTTGTACGGCGATGATCGCCTTCACGGCCCGTCCCTTCCGAAGAGTCGCACGAGGTCACACGCGTGCTCGACGTCGTGGACACGAATGATGTCGGCTCCGTACTCGAGCGCGAGCGTCACATACGCCATCACTCTCGCCAGTTCGCGTTTGCGCGGTATGGGAATCAGCACCGGATACCCGAGCTTACGAATCACGTCCAGGTGCCGGATGACCCGCAGTTGCTGACGTGTGTACTCCTCGTAGTCGCTCCGGTAGTTGATGGACAAGCCCGGATCGAGGATCAGATCGGTGACCCCCAGCGCCCGGAGGTCGGAGATGTGGGGAGCAAGACGTTCGGCGACCTGAGCGGCCTTGTCCTGGACGAACTCGAGGTTACCCACCGAGAGGGGATCCTCCCCTTCCACGTAGGTGACGACCACAGGCACCGAGGTCGACCGGACAACCTCGACCATTGCTTCGTTCCGCATGCCCCCCGTGTCATTGACGATTGCCGCACCGGCATCGACGGCCCGGCGGGCGACATGAGGCTTCCATGTGTCCACCGAGACGACGAACTCCTCTGCCACGAGGAGATCGAGTGCCGGCAGCAACCGTTCGAGTTCCTCTTCCGGTGACAGTTCCACATTGTCGAAGTGAGAGGACTGGCCTCCCAGATCGATCATCGCCGCGCCATGGTCGCGATACCGGTGGGCCATCGCGAGCGCCTCCCGCGGCGAATTGGCCACCGTGTGACGGTTGTTGGACTCGGGCGAGAGATTGATAACGCCCATGACGTAGGTTCGATCGCCGGTGAAGTCGAAGCGCCGACTCCCGGCCTCAAGACTGAAGGCGCTCACGGAACGCAGCGTAGCGTGGGCCTGCAACCAGCCGTCGGTCGTCGGTCGTCGGTCGTCGACGCGTTCCCAACAAGAGCACACCACGTCAACTACTGATTACTGAAGACCGATAACTGAAAACTGCCTCACGGCCCGACGAGCAGTGAGCCTGTCAACAGGTGAGCCCCGGGATCGAGGTGGAACACCACCGTATCGGTTCCTGTCTCCGCAGGGTCGATACGGCCGATCGCCACAGGAATCACCATGCGGTTCAACGACAGATCAACCGTGCCCTGCCACGGATACGCCGAGTTGTTCGTGACCCGGACGGTCAGGTTGAGCCGACCATCCGATTCGGCCCGGGCCTTCAGATCCACGGCTAGGCCGCCACAAAGGCCGCTATCTTCCCCGGTCTGTCCCGTTGCCGAACTGGTAACGACCGCGCTGCCGTCTTCGGCGACGATGACACTGAACGGTGCTGCCACGTTTTCCTCGCAGGTCAGCACGTGGGTGAGACCGCGAAGTGACGATGCTGCAATCGGGATCAAGAAGACCCCGAGTATCAACACGATCGCAACCCGCGACTTGAGGATCGATGGCATGGTTCCAGTGTAAGACGCAGACACCGGCTTGCTCCCGACATCCGGCAACGACCCGCCGTAAACGGCACGCTCCGACTCTGGTCACCAGGGACTCGGCACCGGGAACTACCATCACGAGCTGTGACGAACATTCCTTATCGACGAGCACGCATCCTCCTCACCGGCGTAGGGCTGATCGTGCTCAGCCTCGTCGCCTTGATCATGTATGTGCGCAGCGTCGATCCCATCGAAGTGATCGGAACGCTGCTCTTCATCCCTGTCTTTCTCGGCTTGATGTTCTGGGGCCTTCGCGGAGGCGTGATCGTCGGTCTGGTTGCCGCCGTCGCATACGCCGCCATTCGGTCTCCCGCGATCGCAGCCGTTGGTGCCGGCCGATTCACCGGGCTGATCCTCGGCAGAGCGGCCGGATATCTGGCATTCGGGGCAATCGGTGGCTGGGCGGCGGATCAGCTGCGTGCTTCTATCGACAAGCTCGGCCTCTACGACCAGGTCGACGATGCGACGGGCCTGCTGAATGCCAGGGCGGTCCTGCAGACGATCGACATGGAACGCAGCCGTGCCCGGCGATACGAGAAAGTCTTCTCGGTGGTGCTCGTCGAAATCCCCACATCGGTGTTCGAGGGGTTGCGACGGCGCAAACGTCGCACCGTGCTGAAGGAGATCGGCCGCGATCTGGCGGCAAGCATACGGGCTGCCGATCGCTGCGGACATGCGCTGGAGGCAGACCGGCATCTGATCACCGTCATCCTCCCGGAGACCGGCCGTCAGGGAGCCCAGAGCTTCTTGGACACGCTCCAGCTCCGCCTCGCCGAGGGCTTGCGGAATCGCGGCGCCTCCCCGGATCGGATCGTGGGAGATCTCGTTACGTTCCCGGATGACCCCGTCGACGAGATCGAGGTGCGCCTCGGAGCGATAGCGCAACGAGAGTTCCCCGACTGATCGTTCACCGGAAGGGGACCACGATGTCGCCTTCTTCATCGGTGCGTCGCACGACCGTGCCGGCAGACTCAAAGGCCGCGATGACCTCGAGAGACGGGTGTCCGAACGTGTTTTGCCCGACGCTGATGATCGCCTGCGTCGGTCTCGTCGAGAGAAGCCACCCGACATCCGAAGTATCGGCTCCCTGATGAGGCACTTTCAGCACATCGGTGGGGATGGGTCCGAGTTCGGACTGGGCGATCTTCTCCACGTCGCCGGGAAAGAGCATCGTCGTCCCGTAGCCCTGCACGACGAGTACGAGAGACTGGTCGTTGGGCGATGCATAGCGTCGCAGAGGCCCTGCCACGATGATGTCGAGGTCCCCGATGGCGACCCTCTGCCCGACCGGTGGCACCAGAACAGGGACCCCTCGCCGTTCGGCCTCCGAGAGCAACTCGACGGAGGCGGGCCCGCCTTGCGGATACCCGGAGTGCCACAGTGCCCCCACGGGGAGATGCTCGAGAACGGCCAGGAGCCCCGCCGCGTGATCATCGTGTGGATGCGACAGCACCATGAGATCGATGCTGCGGACCCCGTACTCTGCAAGCTTGTGCAGGATCAGAACGGGGTCAGGCCCCCCGTCGATCAGCAGCGTCTGGCCGCCCGAACCGATGATGAGTTCCGAGTCCCCTTGTCCGACGTCCAGGAACACGGTCGACGGGCCGGCTACTCGATGTGCGGGGATGGCGACCGTGACGAACACGATCGCCCCTGCAACCACGGCGAGCAGAGGACGCAGCTTCCGTGATCGGGCAAGGAAGCCGCCTGCCGCGACCAGAAGAGCAGCCATCGGCCCGATCTGCGGCCAACTCGAGGCCGTCTTCGCGATGAACAGCACGGCGCCCGCGGCGCGCACCCCCACTTCGGTCAGGAACGGCACGCCTGCGAGGAGTCCGATTCCTCCTGATGCCGTCGAGGTCATCACCAGTGGCGATGCGAGGAGATTGGCCAGTGGTGAGAGCAGCGGCAACGCACCGAAGTGTGCAAGGAGGACTGGAGCGACTGCTATCTGCGCTGCAACGGTCACTCCCAGGGGTGCACCGAGCCGGCGGGGTAATCGGTCCTTGAAGATGTCGGCCCCCGCCATGACCCCGATCGTCGCGGCAACGGAAAGTTGGAATCCGATATCTCCGCCGAGTTCGCCCGACACCAGCAGCAGCGCCGAAACGGACGTGCCGAGTGCGATCCACGGTGTGAGGGCGATTCCGACGGAGCGAGCCACCAACAGGAGGCCTGCCATGCCCGCGGCACGAAGGACCGAAGGCTCCCAACGGGTTATGACCACGAACACGGCAAGGCCGACCAGGCCGGCGACCGCCCTCCGGCGAGGTCCGAAGGCGAACGGCCCGACGATGACCCACCAAAGCAGAAGGAACAGCGCAACGTTGGACCCCGAGACCGCAACGAAATGGGACAGTCCCGACCTGCGAAGCTGGTCCGAGGCCACCGGTGGCAATCGGCGAATATCACCGATCAGAAACCCGGAGAGCAGCGCTTCCGCGGCGCCCCCGCCGTGAGCATCCAGTCCTGCCGCGATCCTTCGCCGCACGGCGTTCCCAACCGAGAACAAAGGGTCGGAGGCCGATGATACGATCGTCACGCTCGCACCCCGGATGACGCCGGCATACGGATCACCGCGCGCTCTCCCGCCTTGCGTCCGGGCGGTACCTTTCACGACCACGCGATCCCGGGCGGCAATCTCGGTTGCCGTATCGACCGCGACGAGGATCGGAGCCCCATCCCAGACCTGCCAGGTGTGGTCATACTCGATGTGGGTCGGTTGGAAGAGGAACCAGTCGCCCGATCCGCCGGGACGGAGATCGTCGATTGCCCAGCCCGCGAGCTTGACGGGGCCGTCGACCGAGGGAGCTGTGAGCACCGACGACTCCCTTGCCGCAGACAGCGAGCCGGAGAGCGAGCCTGCCACGAGCAGCGCAGCAGCCACGACCGTCCAATCTCGACGGACGGTCACCAGAATCGTGCCTCCGACGACCACCGCCCCGGCGACCGCGGGCACGCCTACGAGCCTGCCGACGGCCACGGCACTCCACACGAGCGCTCCGGCACCCAGAGTCCAGCGTCCGGCGACGCCGGGCAGTCGCAGTCGTGTCACGGCACGATCACCGAATCACGAAGCGCCGCAAGTTTTCCTTCACCGATGCCGGGAACATCCAAGAGATCCTCGATGGTCTCAAATGGCCCGTTGCGTTCGCGGTAGTCGAATATGCGCTTGGCGAGGACCGGTCCCACCCCCGGCAACGCTTCCAACTCTTGCGCGCCGGCGCGATTGACCGCGACCTTGCCTGCATCCACGGCCGCCGGTGACCCCTCGGCGGCGATCGAAGGTACATCGACCTGCTGCCCATCAGAGATCGGCGCGGCGAGATTGACGCCGCTCAACTGCGCATAGGGAAGGACCCCGCCTGCTCCGGCGATGGCGTCGGCCACGCGTGCCGGTGCCGAGATCTCGACGAGGCCCGGATGGAGGACCGCCCCCGACACGTAGACGGTCACCGTGTCGATCGCCTCCTCGAGACGAACGGCCGGAGGGGTCTCCACAGGAGCTGTGGCCGCGCTCGGTCTGCCGAACCAGAGGCCGGCAGCCGCTGCAAGCGCGAGCGCCCCTGCTGCAATGAGAGTGGAGAATCGAGTCAAGGATCCCTCGTCGCTCTTGTATCACCCTGCCGCCGCCGGGTGAAGTAGGTTGTGCTCGACCAAGGAGACACATGAACCGCTATCGCGTCGAACCCGGAACCGCCGTCCGCCTCTCCGAACGGGATCCGGCAGACACGACGGCGTTCACCGGCAAGAAGAAGGCCGGCCGCAAGAAAGCCCAGGCGTTGAATCACAGATTGGAGAATCTCCAGGAACTTCTCTACGCGGAAGGAAAACACCGACTCCTCGTCGTGCTCCAGGCGATGGACACCGGTGGCAAGGATGGAACGATCCGGCATGTCTTCGACGGCACGAACCCACAGGGTGTCAAGGTCGCCTCATTCAAGAAGCCCACGTCACGAGAGCTGGCCCACGACTACTTGTGGCGAGTCCACCCGCACACACCGGGCAACGGCGAGATCGTCATCTTCAACCGTTCCCACTACGAGGACGTTCTTGTCGTCAGGGTGCACGGCCTCGTCCCGGCCGACGTCTGGAGCCGGCGCTACGACCAGATCAATGCCTTCGAGAAGAGACTCGCCGACGAGGGCACGACGATCCTCAAGTTCTTCCTGCACATCTCCAAGGAGGAGCAGCGACTGCGGCTGCAGGCCCGTCTGGACGAGCCGACGAAACACTGGAAGTTCTCCCGGAACGACCTCGCCGAACGGCAACGGTGGGACGCCTACGCGGAGGCGTACGAGGCCGTCCTGTCAAAGACGTCGACTCCGTCGGCACCTTGGTACGTGGTTCCTGCAGACCGGAAGTGGTACCGCAACCTGGTGGTCTCCGAGGTGCTGGTCGACACGCTCGAACGTCTCGACATGCGATACCCGGAGGCGGAGGAGGGTCTCGACCAGGTGGTCATCACCTGAACGGTTTTCCTGTCAATGGCAGCGTCGGATAGCGACGCCGGCATTGACGAGAAAATGGGAGTGGTTTTTCTGTCAATGGCAGCGTCGGATAGCGACGCCAGCATTGACGAGAAAGCGGGTGATATCCCGCTCTCTGTGCACATCGATGTCGACGTCGTCAATCCCGCCGAAATGCCGGCCGTGAACTACCCATCGCCCGGCGGCCCGTCGCTGGATGCCGTGGCGTCGTTGTTGCGCTCGATCTCGTCGACCGGCCGGCTGCTCGCCTGCTCATTCTCGTCCTGGAATCCTGCGCTCCCTGGAGCGGAGGCCCCTGCGGCCGCAACCGAGACACTCACCGACGCGTTGGCGTGGCTGCGCGCTAGCGATGCCTGTCGAACCAGGAATACGGTGAGCGCACCGATGACCACCAGTGCGGCAACGAGTTGGTTGGCCCGAAACCCGAACACGTGTGTGGCGGAGTCGGTACGGATGAACTCGAGGAGAAAACGACCGAGACCGTAGAACACCAGATACCCCATGATCATGTTGCCTCTGGCGATCTTGAACCGTTTCTCGATCAGCAGCAGCAGCGGGATCACGAGAAGCGCGTTCCACGCAGACTCGTAGAGGAACGTCGGATGAAACGTGGCCGCATCCGCATACTGAGAGGGGCGGAACTGCGGGGCGATCTGCACTGCCCATGGAAGGTTGGACGGCGTGCCGAACAGCTCCTGGTTCATGTAGTTGCCCCACCGCCCGATCGCCTGGGCGGCGGGTAACCCGATCGCCGCCGCATCTGCGAACGCGGCGACGTTCCAGAACCGCCCCTTGCCCGGAGTCCTGTGAACGAGCATGAGGACAACACCGACGATCGCTCCGACGGTCAGTCCACCGAAGAACGCCAAACCGCCTTCCCAGATGGCGAAAACGTGCCACAACCCTCCTGAGGTCACCTCGGCCCAGCGTGGGATCACATACGCGGCCCTGGCCCCGAGCAAGCCTCCAACGACCGCCCATATGGACACGGTCTCCGCGAGGTGTGGGTCTCCCCCGTAGCGCTCGAACCGCCGCATCGTCACCCAGATCGCGACGAGCACACCGATGCCGATGAGCAGCCCGTAGTAGTGGATCGTCAGAGGACCGATCGACAACGTGTTGGTTGATGGGGAGGGAATCGACGCAAGCATCGACATGAGGCTACCGCCCTTGTCAGTCAACCACGATGTTGACGAGTCTCGGTGCCCGAACAACCACCCTGCGAATCATCTTGCCATCTGTCCAAGAACGAATCCGCTCCGACGCAAAGGCAACCTTTTCTGCCTCTTCCTCGGTGATGTCTGCAGGCACCCGAGCTCGGTCTCGCACCTTGCCGTTGATTTGGATGACCATGGTGATGACATCCTCGACGATCAGGGCAGGATCGAACTGTGGCCACGCTTCGGTGGCGAGCATCGTCTCATGCCCGGTCAGCTCCCACAGCTCGTGGGCCGCGTGCGGAGCCATCGGTGCGAGCATCTGCAGCAGTAGTCCGTAGACCTCGTCGAAGGTCTCTTTCCGCGCTCCGCTGCGAACGTAGGCGAGAAGAGCGTTGTTGAACTCCATGAGCGCCGCCACACCCGTGTTGAACGCGAATCGGTCGATGTCACCGGTGACCTTGGCCAGCGTACGGTGGGCTGTCTGACGGATCGCGAGGTCTGCCGGTGCCGGTTCCCTGGTTTCGAAGGAAGTCGTCTCGGTGCCGAGACGCCACACCCGGTCGAGGAACCGGGCCGTCCCTTCGACACCCCGATCGTTCCACACCGCGTCGTCGGTCGGCGGTCCGATGAACAGCTCGTACAGGCGGATGGCGTCGGCGCCATACCGCTCGTAGTACGGGTCCGGAGCGACGACATTCCCCTTCGATTTGGACATCTTCGCGCCGTCTTTGGTGAGCATTCCCTGCGTGAACAAAGCTGTGAACGGCTCCTGGAATCCGACCATGCCGAGGTCGTACAGCACCTTGGTGAAGAACCGGGCGTAGAGCAGGTGCAGCACGGCATGCTCGACTCCACCGATGTACTGGTCGATCGGCATCCAGTAGTCGACCCTGTCGCGGGCAAATGGCAGCGCGTCGTTGTGCGGATCGGTGTAGCGGAGGAAATACCAGGATGAATCGACGAACGTGTCCATCGTGTCCGTCTCCCGTTCCGCGGGACCGCCACAGGACGGACAGGTCGTGTTCACGAAGTCGGGGTCGGCAGCCAGTGGCGATCGGCCTTTGGGTGCGTAGTCCTCGATGTCGGGCAGGAGCACCGGCAGCTCCTCGTCCGGTACGGGTACGGCGCCACAGGAAGGGCAGTGGACGATCGGGATCGGTGCCCCCCAGTACCGCTGCCGGCTGATCAGCCAATCGCGCAGGCGAAGTTGCACGGACGCCTTGCCGATGCCCTGCTCTTCCAGCCACGCGGTGACGGCCGGTTTCCCCTCTTCGGGAGCACGCAGCCCGTCGAACGGCCCGCTGTTGACCATGACGCCGTCGCCCGTGTAGGCCTCGTCGAGATCGGAGCCGTCCCACTCTGGTGGTGCGATCACGACAGGGATCGGCAGGCCGTGCACTTTGGCGAAAGCGAAATCACGGGTGTCGTGGGCGGGGACCGCCATGATCGCCCCGGTGCCGTAGGACATGAGAACGTAGTCGGCGATGAAGATCGGCACCTTCTGACCGTTGGCCGGATTGATCGCGTTGGCACCCACGAATATGCCCCGCTTCTCACCATCCTTCGAGAGGCGCTCCACTTCACTTTCGCGTCGCACAAGATCGACGAACGCACGTACCTCCGCTTCATGCTCCGTGCCCCGCGCCAGCTCTTCGACGAGCGGGTGCTCCGGGGCGACCACGACGAACGTCATCCCGAAGATGGTGTCCGGTCGAGTCGTGTACACGGAGAACGCCAGGTCGGGCCGCCCCGCGACCTGCATGGTGAACTCGGCCCCCTCGGACCGCCCAATCCAGTTCTCCTGCATGGTCCGGACACGTTCCGGCCATCGATCGAGCGTCGCCAGGTCGTCGAGCAGACGCTGCGCGTAGTCGGTGATCTTGAAGAACCATTGATCCAGGTCACGATGCTCGACCGGGGTACCACAGCGTTCGCACACCCCGTCGACGACCTGCTCATTGGCCAGCACCGTCTGATCTTTCGGACACCAATTGACCGGTGCATTCTTCTTGTAGGCAAGACCCCGTTCAAAAAAGCGCAGGAACAGCCACTGGGTCCATCGGTAGTACTCGGGCGTGTGAGCGGCGACTTCCCGATCCCAGTCGTAGACCGCGCCGAGGCGCTTGAGCTGCTCGGTCATCTTTACGATCCGCTGTTCGGTGAACACCCGCGGATGAACCCCCGTCTGGATGGCAGCGTTCTCCGCCGGCAGCCCGAACGAATCCCAACCCATGGGGGCGAGGACGTTGCGCCCACGCATCTTCTGGTAGCGGGTCAGCAGGTCGGTGTACGTGTAGTTCCGCAGATGCCCCATGTGGAGATCACCCGACGGGTAGGGGTACATCTGCACGTTATAGAACTTGGGCCTCGGATCATCATCGTCTGCGCTGAAGACCCGATCTTCCTCCCACCGCTCCTGCCACTTGTGTTCGACTGTTACGAAATCGTACGACGCCATCTCACTCCTCCGGAGCAGGCAGCGTACCAGTGAGCAGACCTCCCGCCGCTCTGCCCGGTCTGCGCCAACGTACGGTGTTGGCTTTTCCCGGACCCCCAGGTATCTGACACGGCGTCAATTACCCGCCATACCGGCGGTCTTCTACCATTGAAGGCTCCAATGAGTCCCGACCTCATACAACCACTGACCATCTGTCGCATCCGGTCCCTGAGCGAAGAGAATGGCCTCTCCACCCGTCTCGCCCAGATGGGAATCCTCCCTGGCGTGGAACTGCAGATCGTGCGCACCGGCCCCTTCGGCGGTGCGGTCGAAGTCGCCCTCGATCATGGTGATCTGGTGGCACTCCGATCCGATGAGATCGCGGCGATGGACTGCGATATCGTGGCCATGCCGCTCACGTCCGTGGCCGTCACGCAAAGAAGCTATCGCATCATGTCGCTGGCGGGAGGCAACGGTTTCCGAAGACGTATGGGGGAACTCGGCCTGACCGAAGGCGCCCGTATCGATGTGCTGGCAACGCACCCGGCGATCCTCGTGCGGGTGACCGGAGAGCCGGTTCGACTGGGTCGAGGCGAGGCGGACAAGATCGTGGTCGAAGAGGCCTCCGATGGCCCACCGTGAGGTATCGGTTGCACTCGCAGCAATTCCCAACACCGGCAAGACAACACTGTTCAATCGCCTGACCGGCTCGAATCGGAAAGTCGGCAACTGGCCAGGAGTGTCCATTCAGAAGGCGGTCGGACACTTCACTCTCGGCGAATACGACGTCAAGCTCATCGATCTTCCTGGTGCCTACTCGATCACCCCGACCTCGGAAGAGGAACGCATCGTCCGTGACTTCTTCCTCAGTGACCCTCCCGAAGTGATCCTCAACATTCTCGACGCTCGCAACCTGTATCGCGGGTTGGGGTTCACCCTCCAGATGAGCCACAGCGGTCTCCCGATGGTCGTGGCCGTCAACATGATGGATGAAGCCAGGCGTGCCGGACTCGATCTCGATCTGGAGGTACTCGGAGAGCATCTCGGCTGTCCGGTGATCCCGGTCGTCGCCAGAACCGGTGAGGGCCTCCCCTCCCTCAGGCAGGCGCTGTACGAGACGATCCGGAATCCGGAACAGGCCCGCCCACCCCACGTGTCGTGGCCACCGGTGGTGGAAGCCGCGGTCGCCGATCTCGCCCGCGAGATCGAACGCAAGGCAGGACCGACCGATCTCGACGAGGGATTCCTCGCCCTGCGCGTCTTGGAAGGCGACACCGTCCCGCCTCTCGAAGATCACCCTGCAATGGCCGAGATCCGGGCCAGTGCCGCCGAGTGGCGAAATCGTGTCGAAGAGACCACCGGCGCCAAGATACCGGCGGTCTGCGCACAGTGCCGTTTCAACTCGGCCCGTGGCCTGGTCCTCGAGGCGACTCAGCGCAAACCTCCGCTTCCGGACGCTCTGAGCGAGAAACTGGATCGGGTGCTCCTGCACCGGTGGCTCGGTCTCCCTCTCTTCGCGGTGATCATGCTGATCGTCTTCCAAGGTGTCTACGCCCTGGGAACACCCTTGCAGTCCTGGCTTGCCTCGCTCTTCTCCCTCATCGGAGACGGACTGTCCCAAGTGATGTCGGGCCTCCCACAGCTCCTGCGCTCGTTCATCGTCAGCGGCCTCTGGGAAGGCCTCGCGACCGTCGCCTCCTTCTTCCCGATCATCCTGCTCTTCTTTCTGTTCATGTCCATCATCGAGGACTCCGGCTACATGGCCCGTGCCGCGTTCTTGATGGACCGGCTCATGCACCGTCTCGGCCTCGACGGCAAAGGGTTCATCAACCTGCTGCTCGGCTACGGCTGCAACGTCCCCGCGGTGATGGGCACCCGGGTCCTGTCGGGGAAGCACAACCGGATCCGGGCCATGCTGCTGATCCCGTTCACCCTGTGCAGCGCCCGACTGCAGGTCTTCGTGTTCCTCTCCGCCATTCTGTTCTCGCCGCACGTCGCTCCATGGGTTGTGTTCGCCCTCTATCTCGGCAGCTTCGGTGCGGTCATCGGAGTCGGGCTGCTCCTCAAGGTGCTACAGATCGCCGGTCCACCGGAACCGTTCATCATGGAGATCCCCCCGTATCGTCTCCCGACGGCGCGGACGGTCGGCCTGCGTGCCGGGTACGAGGTCAAGGACTTCCTGTACCGGGCCGGCACCATGATCACCATCGGAGTCGTCATCGTCTGGCTGCTGACGAACCTTCCACCGGGAGTCGACGTCGCAGGGCCGACGAGCTACGCGGGCATCCTTGGTCGGGTATTCGAGCCCCTCTTCCATCCCCTCGGCATCGGATGGCAGGAGACCGTGGCGCTGCTCTTCGGTTTCATCGCCAAGGAGATCGTCATCGGTGCCTTCGCCCTCATCTACGGTGGCGATCTCACCACACAGATCGCCGCCAACATCACCGCCCTTCAGGGCATCTCCTTCATGGTGTTCACGCTGCTCTACACACCATGTGTGGCAACGATTGCCGCCATACGGGCCGAAGCCCGCTCGTGGAAGGTCGCCGCCGGCGCACTGGGACTGGGTCTCGTCATCGCTTGGCTCGCAGCATTTCTCGTCTATCAGGGCGGGCGTCTGCTCGGCTTCTCGTAGATGGGAGGACCGGTAGGCTCGAACCACGTCCCTGTGACTTCGCGCCGCTCCTGACGCGTCCGCCAAGCCGGATCGCGGCCCCGGCCAGGCAGTAGTGTCCTGACGATGACAGATCCCGCCGATCATCGCCCGCTGACACGCCTTTGGCGCTACGCCGTTGCTCACCGATCGCGCATCGTCGCAGCGACGGTGTTCTCGATCCTGAACAAGGCATTCGACCTCGCTCCTCCCGTCCTGATCGGTGTGGCCATCGATGTCGTGGTTCGACGTCAGGATTCCTTCCTCTCCCGATTCGGCTTCTCAGACACCCGGGAACAGTTGGTCGTGCTGGCGATCTTGACCTTCGTGATCTGGGCACTCGAATCTGCTTTCGAGTACGCGTATGCCGTCACCTGGCGCAACCTCGCTCAAGCCATCCAGCACGACCTGCGTGTCGACGGATACGCGCATGTGCAGAAACTGGACCTCGCCTACTTCGAAGACCACTCGACAGGCGGCCTCATGGCGATCCTCAACAACGACGTCAACCAACTGGAACGGTTCCTCGATGGCGGTGCAAACGACATGCTCCAGGTACTCACGACGGTGGTTCTCATCGGCGCGATGTTCTTCGCCCTCGCCCCGACCGTCGCCTGGATGGCCTTTCTGCCGATACCGTTCATCCTCTGGGGGTCGTTCCGATTCCAGCAACGCATCGCACCACGGTACGCGGAGGTGCGCGAATACGCGGGGATGATCAACCAGCAGCTCTCCAACAATCTCACCGGGATCACCACGATCAAGAGCTTCACCGCAGAAACGCGCGAGGAGGAACGCATCGCCGAAGCCAGCCGCCGTTATCAGGAGGCCAACCAGCGGGCGATCAAGCTCAGCTCCGCGTTCTCCCCTCTGATCCGGATCGTCATCCTCGTCGGGTTCACCGCCACGCTGATCGCAGGCGGCTTCCTCACCCTGCAAGGCGGAATCCAGGTGGGTGCCTACAGCGTGATGGTGTTCCTGACCCAGCGACTGCTCTGGCCCCTCACCCGTCTCGGACAAACCTTCGACCTCTACCAGAGAGCGATGGCATCCACGAACCGAATCCTCGACCTTCTCGACAGTCGGGCGTCGATCGTCGATGGCCCGATGTCGCTGCCGCCGGGGTTGACCGAGAGCCACATCGAGTTCGACCACGTCGAGTTCTCCTACAACCCCGGATTCCCGGTCATCGACGATTTGAGCATCACGATCCCCGCCGGCCGTACGACCGCGATCGTCGGTGCAACCGGATCGGGCAAGACGACACTCGTCAAGCTCCTCCTCAGGTTCTACGACGTCACCGGAGGTTCGATCCGCATCGAAGGCCACGAGATTCGCGAGCTCTCCCTGACGTCCTTGCGCCAGGCCATAGGCTTGGTCAGCCAAGATGTGTACCTGTTCCACGGCACGGTGCGCGAGAACATCGCTTATGGGAAACCGGATGCGACATTCGATGAGATCGTCGCAGCCGCCAGGATCGCGGAAGCCCATGGTTTCATCCTCGAACTCCCCGACGGGTACGAATCGATCGTCGGTGAGCGCGGGCAGAAGCTGTCTGGTGGCCAGCGTCAGCGGATCTCGATTGCCAGAGCCGTCCTGGCCGACCCGCCGATCCTCATCCTCGACGAGGCGACGTCGTCGGTCGACAATGAGACGGAGGCGGCCATCCAGCGATCTCTCGAGTTGATCACACGGAACCGTACGACGATCGCGATCGCTCATCGGCTCTCGACGATCCGCCACGCCGACCGGATCTTTCTCCTCGACCATGGGCAGGTCGTGGAGGACGGTTCGCACGATGACCTTCTCTCGATCGATGGGCTCTACGCATCCTTGTGGAAGGTGCAGACCGGACAGGCGGTCGCCTGGCACGTTGATTCCCGTTCTCGTGACGCTTCACGGGAATAATCCCTTCCGAGCGTCACGAGAAGGGATGATCGGCCCTCAACTTCCTGCGACAATGTCGGAAACGTCACGGAGGAGGACAGGACATGAAGGTTGGGATCGTCGGTTCAGGGCTGATGGGATCCGGGATCGCGGAAGCGTGTGCCCGCGCAGACCTCGACGTGGTCATATCGGAGGTCAGCGACGAACTCATCACGAAGGGTCGTGCCCGCATCGAGCGCTCACTGGACAGAGCGGTCGAGCGAGGCAAGTTGGAGGCGGCGGACCGAGATACCGTCCTGGCCAGGATCCGGTTCACTACCGATCTGGCAGACATGCACGATCGACAGATCGTGATCGAGGCCGCCACCGAACACGAGCCCACAAAACTGGGCATCTTCTCGTCGCTGGACGAGATCGTCGAGGCGACCGACGCGATCCTGGCATCGAACACGTCGTCGATTCCGATTGCGCGACTCGGTCGGGCCACCAAGCGACCCGAGTCGGTGATCGGCATCCATTTCTTCAACCCGGTCCCGGTGATGCAACTCGTCGAGGTGACCCCTTCGATTCTGACCTCCAAGGAGACCATTGCCGGAGCCGACGCGTTCGCCGGGGATGTGCTGGGCAAGAAAGTCATCCACGCCAAGGACCAGGCGGGGTTCATCGTCAATGCGCTGCTTATCCCGATGCTGCTCAACGCCATCCGCATGGTCGAGTCGGGCCTCGCCACGGCCGAAGAGATCGATACCGGTGTGGTCGAAGGCCTTCGTCACCCGATGGGCCCGCTGACCCTCACCGACTTCGTGGGTCTCGATACGACGAAGTACGTTGCGGACGTGCTCTACGAGGAGTTCAAGAACCCCTCGTTTGCAGCTCCACCGTTGCTGGTACGGATGGTCGAGGCAGGCCTGCTCGGCAAGAAGAGCGGAAAGGGCTTCTACGACTACTCCTGACCCGTTCTCGTGACGCTTCGCGGGAATAATCCCGTCGAGACGTCACGAAAACGAGGGTGGTGGGACCGGCGGAAGGCTCACGACTGATAGGTTCGTGGCCGCGCAGAGGCAGATCGATCTCGTGGCTTGCGAATCATCGGAGCACGCGCGGTGACGGCGGGATTCGGATCGTCGCGTTGCGGTGCCGTCACGGGCAGGGTGAGCTGGAAGATGGTCTCGCCGTCGACAAGCCGGTGAGAAAGATCGCCACCCATGCGCTGTGCCAGCATCCGGGAGACGCTCAGGCCGAGTCCGATCGAGTCCGGTCTGCCTGCAGTGGCGTGAGAGTGATAGTACGGCTGGAAGATCTTCTCCGAGTGTTCGGGCGGTATCCCGGCTCCGTCGTCGATGACCTTGACGGCGAGCATTCCGCCGACCGGCTCGATGACCACTCTGATATTGGGGCCGCCGTAGGCAACGGCGTTGGTGACGAGATTGCGGATGATCTGGCGAACTCGCCCCGGGTCGGCCACCGCACGAGCGTCAGGGCGAGTGGCCTCGACGGGAATCTCGCCGGCCAGGTTGAGCGCTTCGAGGACCTGCGTGGCCTGGGCTCGTAGATCGACCGGCACCGCGACCACCGTGAGCGTTCCGTGCTCCGCCCTCCCCATCACGAGAAGGTCATCGATGATCGCTGCCAGGTCAGACGCCTCATCGGCTATGGCCGCAGCCATCTCGGCCCGCTCGTCGGGGGAGAGTCTCGCCGCCTGGTCACGCAGAACTTCGGCGAAACCCAACACACCGGTGAGGGGGGTGCGCAGCTCGTGGGACACACTGGCGATGAACTGGTCCTTGGCGTCGAGTACCTCGGTCAGCGCCTCCACCTGGCGCATCGCCTCGGATCTGTGCGAGAACGCGTAGACGGCGGCGGCGGCCATCATGGCGATCGCGAGGCCGGCGAGCAGAATCCAACGGGCCTCGTAGCGGTCGGCCAGGAGGGGTGAGCCGGCCGCGGGTGTCGCGTCGATTTGCCAGATGCGACTGGCCACCTGAATCGTATCGGTGTGGACCATACCTTCCCTCAAGGGAGGCAGTAGTTGGAGGTGCAGATCGGGCGAATCCGACCCTGTGAGGTTCGGCACCTGATCGGTGATGTCGCGTACCGTCCACTCGAGCACGTCGGCGAGGCCGCCCGGTACCCAATCCGACATCAGATCGGCAAGCACAACCGGGCTGGCGACCAGCGCTTCGACCCTTCCCGACATACCCACGACCGGCTTGTAAACGATGAACGCTTCTTGGCCGGTCGTCGCCAACGGCACGAGCGGTGTGGCGACGGTTCTCCCACTCGTGTACGCCTCCATCAGGTACGGAAGTCGCCCGGGAGGCGACCCTGCATCGAGACCCTGAGGACGCCCGAGGGCGTCGGACGGCTCAAAGTACTGGATCGGGAAGTACACGTTCCGGGATTGCACCGGAACCCGGTTCCCCTCGGCATCGATCTCGAACACCCGGTAGCCAGGAACCCTCGCCGCCATCCGCTCCTCGAATGCCCCGAGATCTGCCCCATGCAGAATCGGCATATAGGCTATTCCCGCCATCCCGGCCTGCAACCCCATGTTGGAGGTGAACCGTCGGTACTCGTCGGCAGTCACGTCCTGGCTGGCTTGGAACAACCCTCCGAGAGCTGCCAGGTAGTGTTCGACATCCTCGACACCTTCCTGGATCGAGGCGACGAGCGCTTCACCGTTCAACGCCAACCGGGCCTCGATCTGACGCTCCACGAGCTGTTGAGTCACAACGGTGGCGACCAACGAAAGGACGGCCACCACCATGAAGACCACAATCGCCGGACGCCAGCCGGGAAGACGCCTCTTCCCCGCGTGCCCTGAACCGCCTCGACTTCTCACTATGGCCCTTTATCGACCATCACGGTCCGAGACCTGAGAGGTTTGGCACTCGGGAGTGGCTGCCAACCCGAGCCTCGCACACACATGCCCGAACGATGGGCCGATCGCGGGAACCCTGAACGACAAAGGGGATTCTGCAATACCCGGACGATCTCGAGACGGGCAACCCGGGCAGCAGGTGACGGCGGATGGGCCTGAGCGGCCGTTCTCGCCACCGAGGGCCGCTCCCCCGTTTACAGCAGGGCAACCGAAGAAACATGCCTGTTCGCCGATGGGCCGATGCACGGTCCTGGCCAACGACGGCCAACCTTGTGGACCTGAGCCATCTGCACTTCGACTCAACGACCGTGAACGCCCTCAACTCCCAATGACTGCCTCGGAACTCGAGAAGCCACTTGTGCCGCGTCGACGCGTTCGCAGATGTGTTCTCAGACGTCTCTCGATCCGCAACAGCATCACGCCGTCCGGCCGCTCTGCGCGAGTGGGTCGAATCCGCGGCGCACGTATCAATGGAACCGACTATGTTTCTGGCTAGACCGTCGGGGGAACGGATTACGAGGGCTCGGGAGGCCCGTATGAGCACCGTCACACACACCGGCTTTGGCGCGTCGCGCCGCCATCACGGAACGGCACCGTGAGTCGCACCGTGGGCCGGCACCGCGCCGGAGGCCGCCGGGTCAGCGAACGGCCGGCAGCCTTTCTCTCCGGTGGCCGACGCACCCTGATCCTCCTCGTCGCCTTCTCTCTCGTTGCTTCGCTCCTCGCCCTCCTCGGTCCCCCCATCCTCAGTGCCTCGGCCTCCCCGAGGGTGGCTGATGGTCTTGTCGCTTTGTATGAGTTTGGGGAAGGGTCCGGGTCGTCGGTGGGTGACACGTCCGGCTTCGGGACGGCCCTCGATCTGGACATTCAGGATCCGGGCGGTGTGACCTGGGGACCGGACGGACTCACCGTCGATGCAGCCACCATCATCTCCTCGCCGGGGGCGGCCACCAAGATCATCAATGCCGTGCAGGCCTCCAACGAGATCACGGTCGAAGCCTGGGTCGACCCTGCGAACCTCACCCAGAACGGTCCGGCACGCATCGTGACGATCTCCCTCGACCTCTACAACCGCAACATGACCTTGGGTCAGGGTGTGTGGAGCACCACCGGGGACCGTATCGAGGCGCGCCTGCGTACCACGAGCACCGATGCCAGCGGTCAGCCGGCCATCCGCACCGACACCGCGACACTGCCCAACCGGTTGGTTCACGTCGTCTACACCCGCGACGCGTCCGGCCGCCGTCTACCTCGACGGCACCCTCACCGCCACCGGGACCGTGGCAGGAGACTTCTCCAACTGGGACCCGAACTATGGTCTCGCCCTCGCCAACGAGTTCACCCAAGATCGCCCCTGGCTCGGCACCTTCTGCCTCGTCGCCCTCTACGACAAAGCCCTCACCCCCACCGAGATCACCCAAAACTACGACGCAGGCTGCAC
>JAADGS010000091.1 GCA_013152275.1 Actinomycetota bacterium
CCGTGGTCGCGGTGAGGACCGTGGTCGCGGTGAGGACCGTGGTCGCGGTGAGGACCGTGGTCGCGGTGAGGACCGCAGCGCAGAGTCAGGTCGCGGTGAACGCCCTCGACGCAAGGTCGTCTCCTTCGAAGAAGAGTTCGAGAAGAGAAACGATTCTTAGGAGACTGTTACTCGAAGAGGGCGGGCCACGACGGCCCGCCCTTCTTTCTCTCCGAAGCCCATGTGGTCGGTCGGTGACGGCCTGCTCCACACTGCATCTTCCCGGGTCCATGCCGCCGGCGGCCACCTACGCTTGACGTGTGCCCGAACTGCCCGACATCGTCGTCTATCTGGAAGCTCTCGAGCGGCGCATCCTCGGGGCGCAGCTGGAGCGCATCAGAGTGGTCTCGCCATCGGTGCTGCGGACCTATGACCCGTCGATCAGCGAAGTCGAAGGTCGTCGTGTCGAAGGTCTGCGCCGGATCGGCAAGCGCATCGTCTGGCACATGGAAGCCGACCTGTTTGTCGTGATCCATCTGATGATCGCCGGTCGGCTCCGATGGAGGAATCCGGGGGCTGCGGTTCCGAAGAAGGTGGGCCTGGCCGCTTTCGACTTCCCCGACGGCACGCTGGTCTTCACCGAGGCATCTCAGAAGAAGCGGGCTTCACTCCACCTGCTTCGCGGTCAGGAGGAGATCGCCACAATCGATCCGGGCGGTCTGGAACCGCTCACGATGACCCTCGAGGAGTTCTCTGAGGCCCTGAACCGTCAGAACCGAACCCTGAAACGTGCCCTCACCGACCCGAAGGTCCTGAGCGGCATCGGGAATGCATATTCGGACGAGATCCTGCACAGGGCACGCCTTTCGCCGCTGCAGCTCACCGAGCGGCTCGACAGTGGCGCGATCGTTGCGCTCTTCGATGCCACCCGGGCCGTGTTGACCGATTGGACGGACCGTCTCCGAAGGGAGGTGGGGGAGGGCTGGCCGGTGAAGGTCACGGCTTTCAGACCGGAGATGGCGGTCCACGGCAGGTACGGACAGCCGTGCCCTGTGTGCGGTTCCCCGGTACAGCGGATCGTGTATGCAAGCAACGAGACCAACTACTGCGCTACGTGCCAGACGGACGGGAGGTTGCTCGCCGACCGGGCCCGATCCCGGCTTCTCAAAGGAGACCGACCCAGGCGGATCGAAGAGGTCGGCGGCTGAAGGTGCGATAGCCGGTCGTTCAGGAGCCTCTAACATCGAGCGGGACGAGAGGAGCTGAATGTCGGTCGTGATTCGAACCGAGAAGCTCACGAAGTACTATCGGAAAGAGCGCGGTATCGTCGACCTCGGCCTCGAAATCGTCGAGGGAGAGGTGTTCGGCTATCTGGGACCCAACGGCGCCGGAAAGACAACGACGATCCGGCTTCTTCTCGGTCTTCTCCACCCGACGAGCGGAAAAGTCGAAGTCCTCGGGCACGACACCCGGTCGGTGAAGATACGACGGGCGATCGGCTATCTGCCGGGCGAACTCGCCCTCTATGAGGACATGACCGTCAAGAAGCTGTTCACCTATCTCGCCAATCTCAGAGGATTGCGCGGCCTGGGCAGCGCCAAGGAGTTCGCGGAGCGGCTCGAACTCGACATGGCTCGAAGGATCGGCGACCTGTCGTCCGGGAACAAACAGAAGGTCGGGTTGGTACAGGCATTCATGCACCGACCGAGACTTCTCATCCTGGACGAGCCGACCGGCGGTCTCGATCCGCTCATGCAGCAGGAGTTCTACCGAATGATCCGTGAGGTCCGTCGAGAAGGACGCACGGTGTTCCTGTCGTCGCACACGCTGTCGGAGGTCGAGCGTATCGCAGACCGGGTCGGCATCATTCGGGATGGCGATCTGGTCGTCGTGGAGGGTTTGGACTCACTCAAGGCGCGGGCCCCGCGGCGCATCGAGCTGCACTTCTCCGGGCCTGTTCCGTCGGAGCGATTCACGGCCTTGCCGAACGTCGAGGATGTCGCCGTCGATGACGGTGTCGTGTCGTGCCGGGTGTTGGGATCGGTCGATCGACTCATCAAGGCGGCCGCCGAGTTCGAAGTCACCAACATCATCAGCCATGAGGCAGATCTCGAAGAGCTCTTCCTCGGGTACTTCCGGGGTGACGGCGATGCTGCGTAACGTGTTCACCAAAACGATGTGGGACCGCCGCAAAGCCATGCTCTGGTGGCTCTCGGGTTCGGCCGCATACATGTTGGTGATTGTCCTCACCTGGTCGGCCTTCAGCGATCCGGGTCTGCAGGAATCCTACGACAAGCTCCTGGCAGCCTATCCCCCCGAACTGCTTGCCGTGTTCGGTATGAGCCCGGGGCAGTCGGTCTTCTCGCCTGTTGGGTACTTGACTGCGGAGGCGTTTGGCTTGATCGGTCCACTGTTGTTGCTGATCCTGGCGGCGGGGATCGGTGCCCGCGCGATTGCTGGAGAGGAGGAGGCCGGGACGATGGACCTGCTGCTCTCCAACCCGGTTTCCCGGAGGTCCGTGGTACTGCAGAAGGCGCTCGCGATGCTGGTACTCGTCGTGCTGCTCGGCGCAGCGATCTACGTCGGAGTCGCGATCGGAGCTTTGGCGGTTGGGATGGAGGTCTCCATGGCAAACGTGGCTGCGACCACGCTTCAGGCGGTGATGCTTGCCCTCGGGTTCGGTGCACTCGCCCTGGCGCTCGGTGCCGCAACGGGTAACCGCGGTCTCGCCCTGGGTGGCGTCTCGGGCGTTGCTCTGGCCGCGTTCCTCGTCCAGTCGATCGGTCCGCTTGCGAACTGGCCGCTGTGGTCTCAGAAGCTCTCGCCGTTCTACTACTACTCGGCGCACACCCCTCTCGAGAACGGCCTGTCCTGGGGTGACTTCGGAGTCCTCGCGGCGATCTTCATGGTCCTGGTTGGAGTTGCAGTGCCGCTGTTTGCCCGAAGGGATGTACGGATATGAAGCAGGATCTCTATGCACATGTGGAAGAGGGGGTTCGCGAGTCGCTGTCCGGGTTCCGTCGAGATCGTAAGGTGCGTGGGCTGCGCGTCGACGATCACGTCTGGCACTACGTCTCGTTCGGTGCAGGCGATCAGACGATTCTGTTTCTGCATGGGATGGGTGGCGCCTATGACATCTGGTGGCAGCAACTCGAAGCGTTCGCCGACCGGTTTCGTGTCGTGTCGGTCACCTATCCCGACGTTGCGACCCTTGCCGGTCTTCGTCGCGGGCTCCTTGCGATCCTCGATGCAGAGGGAATCGACCGTTTCGGTGTCGTTGGAACATCTCTGGGCGGGTACCTCGCGCAGTACCTCGTTGCCCACGACGCCGACCGGATCGATCGAGCGGTGTTCGCCAACACGTTCCCTCCGAATGACATCATCGCCGCCGAGAACGTCTGGACGGCAGCGATCGCCTCATACCTGCCGGAGAGGCTCGTCATGGGAGTGTTCCGCAAGCGCGTCGCCTCGGGCGCAGTTCCGGCGGCCGGCGGCTCGCCTCTGGTGCGCGCCTACCTGTATGAGCAGTCGCGCGGGTTGATGTCCAAGGCACAGTTCCAGGCGCGATACCGGTGCGTGATCGACCGGTTCGAACCGGTCGAACCACCGATGCCGGTGTTGATCATCGAATCCGACAACGACCCTCTCATATCGCGCGAGCTGCGGGAGATGCTGAGACGCACGTATCCCAAGGCCGAAACCCACACGTTTCACAAGACAGGCCACTTCACCTATCTGAACGAACCCGTGGCCTACACGCGGGTGCTGGCCGAGTTCCTGGAACGACAGGACTGAGGCGGGTCGCGAGCGTTTAGGCTGCACGGCGACCGTTGTCCTGGAGGTTCCTTGTGAAGTTCGGTGTTTCCATGTTTCCTACCGATCAGGCGATCCAGCCGGTCGATCTCGCAAAAGAGGTGGAGGCTCGCGGGTTCGAATCGCTGTGGTTCCCCGAACACAGTCACATTCCGGTGAGTCGTCGCACTCCGTGGGGAGGTGTCAAGGGCGCTGCACCATTGCCCGAGTATTACGCCCGCACCCACGATCAGTTCGTGGCCCTCGGCGCCGTAGCCGCCGTGACCACGACGTTGAAGCTCGGTACCGGCATCACCCTCGTTGCCCAACGGGATCCGATATGGCTGGCCAAGCAGGTCGCGTCACTGGACACGATCTCGAACGGCAGGGTGCTGTTCGGGATCGGGTACGGCTGGAACAAGGAGGAGATGGCAGACCATGGTGTCGCGTACCTCGAGCGAAGAGCAATCCTGCGGGAGAACGTCCTGGCAATGAAGGAGCTCTGGACCCAGGACATCGCCTCTTTCGACGGTGAGCATGTTCACTTCGAGCCAAGCTGGTCTTGGCCGAAGCCGGTCCAGAAGCCCCACCCGCCGATCATCCTCGGTGGTGCCGCCGGCCCGCGGACCTTCGGCGACATCGTCGAGTTCTGCGACGGCTGGATGCCCATTGCCGGCCGCCACGACCTGTTCGACAAGATCGACGCACTCCAGGCGGCGGCCGCCGCCGCGGGCCGAGATCCGATCGAGCTGACCGTGAGCGGAGCGAAGCCCGAGTCCGGAGTGATCGAGCGGCTTGCAGAGGTCGGGGTTTCTCGCGTCGTGTTGGGCGTGCCTCCGAAACCCGCCGACGACGTGCTCCCTCGGCTCGACCGGTACGCGGCGCTTCTGGACGAGTTCTCCGGGGTGTGAACTCAGCCCGGGCGCGCCGTTCTGTCCGCCCGGAGCGGATGATCTGCGGCGTTTCGACATCGAATCGGTCAGGGAGGAGTTGGTGGATCGGACCCGGTCAGGGCGGGTCGGGCCCACCCTGCGGTTTGCGGAAACGGAGTCTTCCCGGCGGGCTGTCGTGGTCGATGGTGTAGCCCATGCCGTGGATGACGACATGGTGGTGGTACCAGCAAAGTGTGGTGAGGTTGTCCGGGTCGGTTCGACCCCCTTGGGAGAAGGGGGTGACATGGTGGGGTTGGAGTCGGTACCGGCTGGTACATCCATCGGCCGTGCAGGATCCGTGGTCACGATGCAGGATGGCTCGGCGAAGGGGAGGGGAGATGACTCTGGTCTTGCGTCCGACCGTCAGGGGCCGTTCACCGGCGACCGTGATCGTCTCGATCGAGCCGGTGCAGAGCGCCTCGGCGAGAGATTCGGGCCCGATGCGGATTCCGGTGTCGAGGCACACTCCCGTCTCGGCTCCGGTTCTTGCCGCCTCCCCGGCGTTGACGAAGATGCTCACCAGCGGGGCGGCGGTTCCGGTTGCAGTCGTTGCGTCGAGTGAGTCCTGGGCGATGGATATGAGGGCGTCGGCGTTGCGTTGTCCGAGGGTGGGTCTGGTTCCGTCGGGGAGGGCAGGGAAGCGGTCGGCCCGGTGGACGAGCGCCTCTTCGACGATCCTGCCGTCGACACCACCGAGGATTCCCCACAGATGCCATGAAGTTTCGTCGAGATTCGGTTGCATGGCCACGTAGCGGTCCGTGAACGAGGCCGTCTGCTGACGGCGGGTGAGTCGCCTGCGGTGGGCGACGGCTCGTCGCAGACCGGCGATGTCGAGATGCCACACGGATTCCACAGGATCGTCCGCTCCGGTCGCGGCGTACCTGCACAGCTCGACGGCCCGATCGAACGATACGCGACCGGCAGACAGTGCGTCGCCCACCCCGGGAGCATCGGTCAGGGCCTTTGCGGTGTGCGTGAGCGCCGACGCAGTCTCCGGTGCCACGTCCAGGCGGCTCGACACCCATTCACACATGCTCCGACACCCGTCACCCAACGGAATCTGGCGGCGATCCACTTCGGCCAGCAACGTCATCTGACGGGCACGGGCCCGGCCGATGAGCATCTCCAGGCCGGCGAGTTCCTGCTCCAGACCATCGGCTGTGACTTCATCCGGTACATCCATATGCGCAACGTATCATCCGGGTGTGACAGAAAACGTCCTCTGGCGATGGTCGACGACATATAGCCGAGATTGGTACTTCGTTACGGTGAGAGGACGGCGCGTACCTCGGAGACCGGATACGTGAAGGTCGTGGCGATCACCGCCGGGTTGTCGGCGAACGGAATCGGGGTGGACCACGCTCCGCCTGGGAGTTGCCGCCAGCGATACGTGCCGTTCCATTCGGCCACGAAGGTGATCGTGTAGTCGCCCTTGCGCTCGTAGAGATGCGTGGCCGCCGCACTGCCGGGCAGGTCGTCGGCGCTGCCCGGGACGGCGGATGTGAGGATCGTCCCGTCCCCCATGTCCCAGGTGAACGCCTCGAGGGTCGCCCACGCCTCGATCTCCATGGTGATGTTCGATCCGGGATCGGTGAAGGTGAGCGTGAACGGGAGGATCTCATCGCCGCCCTCGTACCAGAGCCACGTGTCGAGGCCGGTGAGACCTTCGCTGATCGGGCTCGTGGCGGTCTTCCCGGGCGGGGCGCGTCTGCGGATCTCTTCGCTCAGGTCGATGCCGTCGAGGGGATACACGCAATAGGCGACGTCGGGGACGAGGTTGTCGGCGGCGAAGACCGCTGGGCTTCCGTCCGAGCGGCGGGGTGCGTAGGGGACGAGATCTCCCTGGCCGAACCGCCAGCCGAAGTCGAAGGCGGTTACGGGACTGTTCCAGAGTTCGCCGTCGAGCCAGTAGAGCTGTCGCAGCACCCGCGGGCTGCCGTCGGGGCACTGACCGACAGATTCCCTGTGCCATCCTTTT
>JAADGS010000092.1 GCA_013152275.1 Actinomycetota bacterium
CGATGGGGGTGTCCCCGCGGCCTCAGGAGCAAGTGCCGAGTCTTCGAGGCGATGGGGGTGTTCCCGCGTGGGCGTCGAAGACCTCGCGCACCTCGACCGCGGCTTCACAATGTTTCACGTACGCTTGGTGGTGCACGAAAGGAGCTGACCATGACCGTCGGACTCGACGAAACGTACCCGGCGCGGTTGAGCATCGAGTACCCGGACCGTGACCTGGACCGCCTGTCGACGCTGCTACGCCTTCTCTACGTCATCCCGATCGCGATCGTGCTGGGCCTCGTCGGGGGGTCCTCGTTCGGCGCCACGTTCGGTGAGAGCGGCGCCCGGATCGGGGAGGCAGGTGGCGGGTTACTGGTGGCGCCGGTCCTCCTGATGATCCTGTTCCGGCAGAAGTACCCGCGTTGGTGGTTCGACTTCAATCTGCAGCTCACCCGGTTCTGCACCAGGGTGGCCTCCTATCTGGCCCTGATGTCGGACACGTATCCGTCCACCGACGAGGAGCAGTTCGTTCGCTTGGACCTGGATTACCCGAACGTCGAACGGGATCTCAACCGTTGGCTGCCGTTGGTGAAATGGCTGCTCGCCATTCCCCACTACATCGTCCTGTTCTTCCTCGGCATCGCGGCGATCGTCGCCGTGGTCGTCGCCTGGTTCGCCATACTCTTCACCGGCCGTTATCCCCGGGGCATCTTCGACTTCGTGGAAGGCGTCCTACGGTGGGGGCTTCGAGTCGAGGCCTACGCGTTGCTCTTCATCACCGATCGCTACCCGCCCTTCTCACTCGCCTGAAAGGACCGAAGCGCTGCAGGACGAGACGTACGGCGGAGCGTTGCGACCTCACGCGCCGGCACCAAGGATGAGCGACGGCTACCCGAGTGCACACCCTGTGCCACCGGCGCCGCCGCCGGGGACGACGCCGAGGGATGCGAGCACGGCGGTGATGTTGCGCTGCCCGGAAGCCGAGAACCGGTCACGGGAGAGGAGGACGGCAGGGTCCTCGGTGGACCAATCGTGACCGCCGGCCTGAACGCCGGCGTACGCGCCGGAGATCGCCGCCTGCGCCGGGAACCAGAGTGCAGAAACCCAGCGCGCCGCGTCGAACATGGCGTCCTGGGACGCGTTCTCCGATGCCATGACGGTGAGCAACCCCAACATCGCCATGCCGTGGTTGCAGTCTGGAAACGATGTCGGGTTGTCACAGCAAGGGCGATACACGGCGTGGGCGACGGCCTCGAGTCGTGCCTGCTGAGCCGGTGACAGCGTCACGAGGGGGATCGACGCGAACAGCTCGGCCCCGGGGCGCGCCCCGACGGTCCAACCGCCGGTCGACGCGAACCGTCCGACGTCGCCGTTCGAGGACATGGGTCCGGATGTGAGGATGGGGTTGTCGTTCGCGAGTCCGGCCGCCCAGAAGAAGTTCAGCAGGAATCCGGCCGAGGATGCATCGACGACGAACCGGCCGTCGAAGGTCCCGTCGAGAATACGTTGCTCATCCGCGGTCAGGGAACGTCCACCGCTTGTCGCCATGGTGAACCGTTCAGGGTCGATCACTCCTGCGGCGACGAGTCGAGGTCCGAGGTCAGCGAAGGTGACGGGGACGGCGTATGCGACGGGAAGTCCGGTGGCGGTCGTGACGGGGACAGACTGCTCCCATCGAGTCGGCGGCGTCGAGATGGACACCGCCGCGACGATCGCACCGACGACCATCAGCACGGCGTAGTTGGCCAGGCGACCTCGTGTCGGCCGGTCTGGCCGCGATGTGGCGTGTCTGATCGTCTACCGTCCCTGTTCGGCTTGTGCGTGTCCGGTGCGAGTGCGTGCGGGTTTGCAGCCGTGAGTGTAGGCCGGGCGGGGCGGGTGGTTCGACCATCCCACCCCCTCCAATTCCGTTCTCGTGACGGTTGGGCCGGTTTATTCCGGCGAGACGTCACGAGAACGGGGGAAAAGCCCGGAGTGCGCCCATTCAACCGACCGCGCCGGCGTCGGCCATGTTCAGCTCGATGAGACGATTCAGCTCGACGGCGTACTCCATGGGGAGTTCCTTCACGATCGGCTCGATGAACCCTGCGACGATCATCGACGTCGCCTGCTCCTCGCTGAGCCCGCGGCTCATCAGGTAGAAGAGCTGATCCTCACCGACCTTCGAGACGGTCGCCTCGTGACCGATCTGGGCGTCTGCCTCCTCGATCTCCATGTAGGGATACGTATCGGAGCGTGAGTCCTTGTCCAGGATCAACGCGTCGCAGCGCACGAACGACTTGGTCTTGTGCGCTCCGGGTTCCACACGAACCAGGCCACGGTATCCGGCACGACCGCCGCCCTTCGAAATCGACTTCGACGTGATCGTCGACGTCGTGTTCGATGCCGCATGCACCATCTTCGCCCCGGCGTCCAGATGCTGGCCCTCACCGGCGAACGCGATGGAGAGCACCTCACCGTGGGCGCCCTTGCCCATCATCCAGACGGCCGGGTACTTCATGGTCAGGCGGGATCCCAGGTTGCCGTCGACCCATTCCATCGTCGCGTTCTCGTACGCGACGGCACGCTTGGTGACGAGATTGAAGACGTTGCGCGACCAATTCTGGATCGTCGTGTAACGGCAGCGGCCGCCTCGTTTGATGATGATCTCCACGACGGCCGCGTGCAGCGAGTCTTTCGAGTAGACCGGCGCCGAGCACCCTTCGACGTAGTGCACGAAGGCGTCCTCGTCCACGATGATCAGCGTCCGCTCGAACTGCCCCATGCTCTCGGCGTTGATCCGGAAATAGGCCTGCAGCGGCTGGTCGAGGTGTATCCCGGGCGGGATGTAGATGAACGAGCCGCCCGACCAGACCGCAGAGTTGAGGGCGGCAAACTTGTTGTCGTTGGGTGGGATCACCGTTCCGAAGTACTCGCGCACGATGTCCGGGTGCTCCTGGAGGGCCGTGTCCATGTCGGAGAAGAGCACGCCCTGCTTCGCGAGACTCTCCCGGTTGCGGTGATAGACGACTTCGGAGTCGTATTGGGCACTCACCCCGGCGAGATACTTGCGTTCGGCTTCGGGGATGCCGAGCTTCTCGTAGGTTTCCTGGATCGACTCGGGCACCATGTCCCAGTCTTCGACGGTGCCCTCGCTCGGTTTCACGTAGTAGTACATGTCGTCGAAATCGATCTCGTCGAGGAGACCGCCACCACCCCAGTTCGGTATCGGCCTGCGAAGGAAGCGCTTGTAGGCCTTGAGACGGAACTGGAGCATCCACTCCGGCTCCCCCTTCATGGCCGACATGTCACGGATCATGTCCTCGTCGAGGCCCTTGCGGGCCTTGTAGACCGTGGTCTCTTCCGAGTCGTGCCACCCGAGGGAGTATGCGCCGAGGTCGAGATCAACTGTGGACATGCTTCACACCTTTTACACTACGCCGGTAGTGCATAATATCATGGGTCGGAACTCGCAGGTTACTCGGCCTTTTCCTTCCCCTCACAGGGGAAGTGGCCGAGGCGAGGAACGAGCCGGGGACGATGGCGTGGAGCATCCCCCCTCCTTCGGCCACGCCCCCCTCGCAGGGCCCGACACTTCACCCTCCAGACCAAGAAGGGGAGAGCCCCGGCGTGTACCTATCGCTTTCCGACCCCTCGCGACCACACCTCGTTCAGGTGGGCGTAGGCACCCCCCGCCCGCAGCAACTCTTCATGGCTGCCCTCTTCGACGATCCGGCCGTCGTCCATGACGACGATCCGGTCGGCGCGCTTCGCGGTTCGTAACCGGTGGGCGATCACGATCGCCGTGCGGTTCTCCAGAAGATGATCGAGGGCGGCCTCGACGACACCCTCGGTCTCGGGATCCAGGTTGGAGGTCGCCTCGTCGAGCACGATCACCGCCGGGTCCGCGGCGAGTGCCCGGGCGAGCGCGACGAGCTGACGTTCCCCCGACGACAGCCTGCTCCCCCGCTCGCGCACGTCGGTATCGAGGCGTTCGGGCAGGCTCCTCACCCAATCCGCGATCCCGACCGTCTCACAGATCCGCCACAGCTCCTCGTCGTCGATGCCGGGCCTGGCGAACGCGAGATTGTCCCGCAGCGATCCTGCGAACAGGAACCCCTCCTGCGGAACCATGGCGATGCTGCGCCGCAGCTCTTCGTAGTCGAGGTCTCGAAGGTCCACGCCGTCGAGGGTGATGCGGCCCTTCGTCGGGTCGTAGAAGCGGATGGCGAGCTTGGCAATCGTAGATTTGCCCGCGCCGGTCTCACCGACGATCGCCAGTCGCTCTCCGCACCGCAGGTGCAGGTTCACATCATGCAGCACCGGCAGCTCCGGGTCGTATCCGAACGTGACGTCCTCGAACGCGACCTCGCCACACGCCCCATCGGGCAGGTGAACCGGTTCGGATGCTTCGGCCAGGCCGGGTTCGGTGTCCAGGATCCCGAACAGCTTCGAGAGCGCAGCGAGTGCCGCCTGCAGCAGGTTGTACACGTTGGAGAGCTGCACGATCGGATCGAAGAAGTACCCAAGGTAGAGCAAGAACGCGACGAGGGAGCCGAAACTCAGCTGGCCGGTGAGCACCCGGCGACCACCGACCAACAGCACCAGACCGGTCCCGATCGTGGCGATGAAGTCGACGGACGGGAAGTAGGAGGCGATGGCCTTCGCCGCCTGCAGGTTGGCTTCGAAGTACTTCTGGTTCACCCGTCCGAACTCGATGGCCTGACGGCGCTCCTGCGTGTACGCCTGCACCACCCTCACGCCGGAGATCCCTTCCTGCAGCGTTCCCAGGACACGACCGATCTGCTCCCGGATCGCCTCGTACGCCCTGTTCGCGTACTTGCGGAAGATCATCGAGACACCGACGAGGGCCGGCAGCAGCGCGAGCACCGTCCATGCCAGCGTCGTGTCGATCGCGAACATCGCGATCGTCACGCCGGTCACCATGAGCCCGCTCGTGATCACCGAGATCGCCCCCTGATCGACGAACGCGGTCAAGGCTTCAACATCGGACGTCATCCTCGAAACCAGCACACCGACCTTCGACCGGGAGAAGAAAGCGATGTCGAGGCTCATCATGTGGCGAAACAATCGCACCCGCAGGTCGCGCAGATACCGCTCTCCGACCGCGGCCACCTGAAAGACAGAGAAACGCTGCGTGAAGTACTGCGCCACCAACACGACGAGATACACGCCGGTGTCGCGCAGAATGACCCCCACGTCGCCTGCCATGACGCCGCTGTCGATCCCCGAACGCATAATCAGCGGGACCGACAGCCTCGCGACCGTGGCGAGGACCGTGAGCAACAGTGCCCACAGCGCTGCCCGGAGCAGCGGCCGGCCATATCGTCCTGCTCTGGCGAGCAGCCTGAACGGGCGGTCGATCTCGTGCTCCCCGCCGTAGCGTGCATACATCATGGCGTCGCCCCTTTGGGCATCACGCCGGTCTCGGCAAGCACTTCGCGATATCGGGGTGACTCGGCGAGCAGCTGGTCGTGCGTCCCTGAGGCGATGATCTCACCGTCGTCGAGCAGCACCACCCTGTCGGCGAGGGTCAGCGTGGAGGTGCGGTGGGCGATGATGATGGTCGTGCGGCCTGCCATCACCTCCTCGAGTGCTTCCCTGATCTCCATCTCGGTGACGGCGTCGACCGATGAGGTGGCGTCGTCGAGGATCAAGACCCGCGGGTCCCGGAGAATCGCCCGCGCCAGTGCGATCCGCTGGCGTTGACCGCCACTGAGGCTGTAACCGCGCTCTCCGACGACGGTGTCGTAGCCGTCGGGGAGCCGGCAGATGAACTCGTGCGCCTGCGCGAGACGAGCCGCCAGCCTGACCTGCTCGTCCGTCGCGTCGGGGGCACCGAACGAGATGTTCTCGCCGATACTCGCCGAGAACAGAAACGGTTCCTCGAACACCAGCGCCACCTGGCTGCGGAGGTCGTCGATCCGTAGACGGCTGATGTCGACGCCGTCGAGCAGGATCGAGCCGCTGTCGGGGTCATAGAAGCGGGGCACGAGGTAGGCGAAGGTCGTCTTGCCCGATCCGGTCGAGCCGACGACCGCGACCGACGTGCCGGCGGGAATGGTGAGGTCGACGTCGCGAAGCACGGCGGAACCCTCCGGGTAGGCGAACGAGACATGGGAGAAGCGCAGTGAACCCTGCCCGTCCGGCAGCGGCACCGGCTTCTCGGGAGTCTCGATGTCCGGCCCGGTCTTGAGCAGCTCGGTCACCCTCGACGCGGCGGCGGCCGACCGGGGAAGCTCGGCGAAGAACCAACCGGTGATCCGCAGCGGGAACGTCAGCACGGCCATGTACTGGGTGAACGCGACGAAGTCGCCCAGCGTCATCGCCTTCGAGACGACACGGATCCCGCCGATGGCGAGGACCGCCGCCGTCCCCAGGGCAGGGATCATCTCGAACATCGGCACGAACACCGACCGCAGCCGCAGCATCTTCATCGTCCGCCCGAAGATGCGATCCGCGCTCCTGCTCAGGCGGTCGACGACCTGCTCCTCCTGGCCATAGGACTTCACGACCCTCACCCCCGCCACCACCTCTTCGACGACCCTGGAGAGGTCGGCGAGATTCTGCTGCACCTCCCAGGACACTCCCAGAATCCGGGTGGCGTAGCGATTGGCGAGCAGGTACAGCGCCGGTACGGACAGGGAGGCGATGACTCCGAGCACGGGGTCGAGCGCGATGAGGGCAACGACGATGATGATCGTGAGGGCGACGTTCGCGATCGTGATCGGCATCATGGCGAAGATCAGTCGAACCTGCGACAGATCCGACGATGCTCTCGCCATCAGCTCACCCGTCGAGACCTTGTCGTGAAAACTGAACGCGAGGCGCTGGACGTGTTCGAACAGGCGGTTCCGCAAGTCGGTCTCGGCACGGTACGAGAGACTGAACGCGAAGAATCGGCGGCCACCGATCCCGAGTGCCTTGAGGAATCCGACGGCGACGATCAGCCAGAACAGTGGCACGAGCAGATCGGGCCGCTTGCCGTCGATGCCTCGGTCCACGACGAGTTTCGTCAGGTATGGCACGAGCGCCACCATCGACATCCACAGCAGGGCGCTGCCGATCGAGAGCGCCGATGCCTTGCGGTACCGCAACAGCGTCCGGCCGAGGAGGCTCAGCCCGGCCTTCACCGTCGGGTCGCGCAGCGTCGAACTCATTCGTCGTCCCCGCCATCGGCGTCGTCGGCGTCTTCCCCGCCATCTGCGTCGTCCCCACCGTGGTGCCCATCTGCGTATTCGGCGAAGTACCCGTCAGGACCTTCATCTCCGACGGAGTCTCTCTTCGCGTGTTTCGTGGGTCCGGCCGGCTCCAGATCCGGTACCGACCGGCCGAACCGGTGGACAAGCGCCGCCGAGACGGATGCAGACACGATGATGACGTAGGCGATCACGTAGAGCCACACCAGCAATACGGCGAGGGTGAACACCGCGAACGTTGCTCCGGGTGCGCCGCCCCGCCAGTCGATGAACGCCTGGAATGCCAGCGAGAATCCGACGATGCCGCCCGCGGCAAGCGGGGCGGCCAGGGCGATCCCGGGAAGCCGGCGCGGAGGCCCGTACCGGTAGAAGAGCCACAGGAACACGAGGATCCCGATCGCCGCTATCGGGACGCGCAGAGCGCTCCAGACCGCGTGGATCCCACCGATCCCGGTCGTCTCCTCGAGACGATCGGCGATCACCCCGCCGGCGGGGATGAGGACCATCGTGAGGGTGAACACGACCGCTCCGCCGATGGTAAGTGCCATGGCGATGAGGCGGACCTTCCACCACGGACGGTCCTCGTCGAGCTCCTCGATCTGGAGCAGCACCCGGATCAGCGTGATCACGCCTCGCGAAGCGGACCAGCCGGCAACGATGAGGCCGACCGCGATGAAGATCCCCCGCCTCTCGGGAAGCAGCTCGGCGACGCTGCTGAGCACCTGGGCGACCGTCTTCGCCATGTCGGCCGGCAGCAGACCGGTCAGTGCATCTTCGGTGGCCTTGGCGTCCTTGCCGAGCAGCGACGCGACGATCAGCAGGACCGCCGCGACGGGGACGAGCGCGAAGAAGAGGTTGTAGGCGACCGCCGCCGCGAGCACGCCCGGCCCGGCGGCGTTGAACCGCTTCCAGAAGCGGACGACGGGCTGGCGTTCGATGCGGTCGATGATCGGTTTCACCCCGCAAGGTTAGAAGCTCCGTTTCCTGTCAATGCCGGCGTCGAATGGCGACGCCCGCATTGACGAGAAGACACCAACCCCGTTTCCTGTCAATGGCAGCGTCGAATGGCGACGCCCGCATTGACGAGAAAGGTCAGGGTTGGTCGCGCTCCCGCACCCGGAACGAGATCCGGTGCGCCTCGGCGCCGTCGATGGCCACGACGAACGAGTAGCCACCGGAGCGCGAGAAGACCAACCCGTTGATCGTGAGCGCCCGAACGATCCCCACGTCGGCGCCGTCCGGAAGCCCTGGAGGGTGCCCTGCACGAAACGTCTGGGTGATCGTCTTGCCCCCGAACGCGCTGTGGCCGTCCTCGTCGAGCAGATCCACGGACAGGCGGAACTCCTGATCGACCGAGCTCCACGGCACCCTGATGCGCACGCCGATCCCGAGGCTCGGATGTCGTGCAGGAAACTTGGTGGCAAACAGCGTGTCCCAACCGCCGCCCAGAACGTACAGCTTGCCGCCGACCGCCTGGACCGCGTCGGCCAGGATGGCCACCTCGATTTCGGGCTTCGGACCGTACAGTGTCATGCCTCCAGCCTAAACTTCCCGTTCTCGTGACGGTTGAGCCGGTTTATTCCCGCGAAACGTCACGAGAACGAGGGGCCTAGGCTCCACCCGATGAACTGGTACAAAGACGCGATCGTCTATGAAACCCACATCCGATCCTTTCGCGACGCGGACGGGAACGGGTTCGGCGACTTTGCCGGCCTGACCTCCAAACTCGACTACCTCTGCGATCTCGGCATCACGGCCATCTGGCTGCTGCCCTTCTACCCATCCCCGCTGCGAGACGACGGGTACGACGTCTCCGACTTCCGATCGGTCCATCCCCGCTACGGGACCTTGGACGACTTTCGCAGCTTCCTCGACCAGGCCCACCGGCGGGACCTGCGGGTCATCACCGAACTGATCGTCAACCACACCTCGGATCAACACCCCTGGTTCCGGCGTGCCCGTCGCGCAGCACCCGGATCCGCCGAACGGGACTTCTACGTGTGGAGCGACACGCCGGATCGCTACGGCGACGCACGCATCATCTTCACCGACACCGAGACATCGAACTGGACATGGGATCCGGTGGCGGGCGCCTACTACTGGCACCGGTTCTTCTCCCATCAACCCGACCTCAACTACGACAATCCCGCGGTCCGGGCCGAGGTCCTCGAGATCATGGACTTCTGGCTCGACATGGGCGTCGACGGCCTGCGACTCGACGCCGTCCCCTACCTCTACGAGCGGGAAGGGACCAACTGCGAGAACCTTCCCGAGACGCACGCCGAGCTCAAGACCATCCGCGCACATCTGGACGCCCGCTACGAGGACCGCATGCTGCTGGCCGAGGCGAACCAATGGCCCGAAGATGCTGCAGCGTATTTCGGTGACGGCGACGAGCTCCACATGAACTATCACTTCCCCCTGATGCCCCGCCTGTTCCTCGCCCTCGCACGGGGCGAGCGCGCACCGATCGAATGGATCCTCGACCGCACCCCCGCGATCCCGCCATCGGCCCAATGGGGGATCTTCGTGCGCAACCACGACGAGCTCACCCTCGAGATGGTCACCGAAGAGGAACGCGCCGAGATGTACGGCTACTACGCCACGGACCCCAGGGCGAAGCTCAACGTCGGCATTCGCAGGCGCCTCGCCCCCCTGCTCGGCAACGACCCGCGCAAACTACGCCTCATGCTCTCACTGCTGTTCGGTCTGCCCGGCACGCCGTTTCTCTACTACGGCGACGAGATCGGCATGGGCGACAATCTGGACCTTCCCGATCGCGACGGCCTCCGCACACCGATGCAGTGGGACGGCGGTCCCAACGCCGGGTTCTCCGGCGCCGACCCCTCTGCGCTCTACACACCCGTCATCGACGATCCCGAGTACGGCTACGCGGCGGTGAACGTCACCCAGAGCCTCGAGGACCCGTCGTCGCTGCTCAACTGGACGAAGAAGGCCATCGCGGTCCGCCGGCTCCATCCCGCCTTCGGGAGGGGCGACGTCGAATGGCTCCAGCCCACCGATCCGGCACTGCTCGCCTATGTGCTCACCTACGACGACGACGCCGTACTGGTGGTTGCGAACCTGTCCGATCACCCGGCGACGATGCAGCTCCCGCAGCCCGGCACCGACCTGCTCACCGGCGAACCGACCGGCGCCGGCGAGCTCTCTCTCGGCCCGTACGGCTCCCGGTGGCTGTCGATCATTCGACCTCCGGAGGACGACGAAGCCGCTTGATCGCTCCCCTGGCCCGCTTGGCCTCGAGCCTGCGGCGCCGGGCCCCGCCGGATGGCCTGGTCGGTTTGCGCGGCTTCGGTTCGGTCATCGCCTCTCGAAGCAGATCGGCGAGCCTGCGCCTGGCCATCTGCCGGTTCCGCCACTGCGAGCGTGACTCGTCCACCGCGACGGTGACGACCCCGCCGTGGGCTCGGTGTCCGAGGCGAGCCAGCATGCGCTGCTTCATCTGTGCGGCGACGGCGTCCGACGCCCCCAGGTCGAAGCTCAGCTCGGCACGGGTCCGTGACCGGTTGGCGTGCTGGCCACCGGGACCGCCGGTCGTCTCGAAGCGCCAGACCAGCTCATCACCGGGAATCACGAAGTCCTCGGCGACGCGGAGCGGCTCCTCGCTCATCGCCCCTCCAGCGCCCGCCGGTCGATCTTGCCCATCGCCGAGCGCTCCACGGTCTCGACGAGATGCCACACCTTCGGCACCTTGTATCCGGCGAGCCGCTCTCGCGCCCACGTCCGCAAGGCGTCTTCATCGATCCCGTCGGCAACGACCGCCGCGTGCAGCGTGGCGCCCCACTGCGGGTCATCGGCTCCCCACACGGCGGCGTCGGACACGGCCGGATGTGCGAGCAGCACCCGTTCGACCTCGACCGGGTATACGTTCTCTCCCCCGGTCACGACCATGTCGTCGACGCGCCCGAGCACCGTCAGGTTCCCCTCCTCGTCGAGCATGCCGAGGTCACCGGTGCGGTACGGGCCCACGCGTGGCTCGGCACCCTGATATCCGGGCGAGATCATCGGACCGTCGATCACGATCTCGCCCACGGTCCCCCGCCCGAGGCTTCGTCCACTCCGGTCGGTGATGCGCAGATCCACCGACGGCAGCGGACGCACGCCGGCTTCTCCCGGCCGGCCCGTGGCGATCTGTGCCGCCGTCTCGGTGGCGCCGTAGGTGGGCACGGCGGGGATGCCGGCCGCTCGTGCATCGTCGAGCAGCCCCGTCGGGAGCGGGCCGCCTCCCACGAGCACGGTCGAGAGATCCGGGAACGGCCCTTCGGCGTGTTCGAGGATTCGGGTCAGCATGGTCGGTACGAACGACGCGAACCGCACCTGGTGCAGGAGCGCCGCGGCGCGCCGTGACTCGAACGCCGGTTCCAGCACGACGGTCCCGCCGACCTGTGCCGATCGGATGAGGATCGAGAGCCCGCCGACGTGATGGAGGGGAAGTACGCAGAGCCACCCGTCCCCTCGCCGATGGCCCAAGAACGCAGCGGAGGCTTCGGCCGCCGCGACGAGGTTCCGCCGGGTCAGCACCACCCCCTTCGGATGTCCGGTCGTCCCCGACGTGGGAACCACCGCATAGGGATCATCCGGGTCCGCGCCTGCCGGCTCGGCCGGAGCCCCGTCGAGCTCCACGGAACCGTCGAGGAGCAGATCGACACCCAGGCGGTCGCACAGATCGTCGACCTCTGCCCGGGTGAGCCGTGCGCCGATCGGAACGAGGATCCCCCCGGCACGGGGAATGGCAAACATCGTCACCACCGTCTCGACGTCCGACGAGGCGATGACACCCACGAGTCGACCGGAACGAATCCGCGGGGCGAGCCCGCCTGCGGCGCGCCGCACCATCTGCTCGATACGGGCGTAGGAGAACGTCCGATCCGGCGTGACGAGGAACGGCACGTCGGGGTTGTGCTCCGCCTGTTCTGCCGGCCAGTCTTTCACGCTCACTACAGTACCGGGCAAGCAATGGAGGCTCGATGACAAACAGCGTCTCGGAGCTGTTCGATCCGTCCGCGTGGAGGCCGGTCGACGGGTTCACGTTCACCGATATCACCTATCACCGGGCCACCGACCAGGGCACGGTCCGCATCGCGTTCAACCGGCCGGAGGTGCGCAACGCGTTCCGGCCGCACACGGTCGACGAGCTCTTCGCCGCCCTCGACCATGCCCGCATGACCAGCGACGTGGGTGCGGTGCTGCTCACGGGCAACGGACCGTCCCCGAAAGACGGCGGATGGGCGTTCTGCTCGGGCGGCGACCAACGGATCCGCGGCGCGGACGGCTACCGGTATGAAGGTGAAGGCGGGATCGACCCTGCCCGTCTCGGACGGCTGCACATCCTCGAAGTGCAACGGCTCATCCGCTTCATGCCCAAGGTCGTCATCGCCGTCGTGCCCGGATGGGCGGTCGGCGGTGGCCACAGCCTCCACGTGGTCTGCGATCTCACCATCGCGTCGAAGGAGCACGCCATCTTCAAACAGACGGATGCCGACGTCGCCTCGTTCGACGGCGGGTATGGGTCGGCGCTGCTCGCCCGTCAGATCGGGCAGAAGAAGGCACGCGAGGTCTTCTTTCTCGGCCACGACTACTCGGCCGACGAGGCGGTGGCGATCGGAGCGGTCAACGCGTCGGTCCCTCACGCCGAACTCGAGTCCTTCGCTCTCGAATGGGCGGCCGAGATCAACGCGAAGAGCCCCACGTCCATCCGGATGCTCAAGTACGCGTTCAACCTCCCCGACGACGGACTCGTCGGCCAGCAGCTCTTCGCGGGCGAGGCCACCAGGCTGGCCTATGGGACCGAGGAGGCCGAAGAGGGGCGGGATGCCTTCCTCGAGAAACGCAAACCCGATTGGTCCCCCTTCCCCCATCACTTCTGAGATGACGCTGGATCCCACGACGAAGAGCGGTGCCTGGTACCTGGCTTCGCGACCGCACACCCTGCCTGCGGCCCTCGCCCCCGTGGCGGTCGCCGCAGGGCTCGCCATCGGCGACGGTGCCTTCAGATGGGGACCGCTCATCGCAACGGCGATCGGCGCTCTCGCCATCCAGGTGGCCGCGAACTTCACCAACGATCTCTCGGATGCGCGCAAGGGCGCGGACAACGAGGACCGGATCGGCCCGCAACGTGCCGTCGCGTCCGGTCTGCTCACCGAACGTGCGATGGAGCTCGGCACCTGGGTCGCGTTCGCCGTCGCGACGGTCGCAGGGGTGTATCTCTTTGCGATCGCAGGGTGGGTGATCGTGATCGTCGGGGTCGCATCGATCCTCGCGACCCTCGGCTATGTGGGCGGGCCGAAACCCTACGGGTACCGGGGCCTCGGCGAGGTGTTCGTGTTCGTGTTCTTCGGTCTCGTCGCGACCGTCGTGTCGCGTTTCGTGTATGACCGTGCGGCACCACTGGACGCCTGGCTGTTGGCGATCCCGATGGGGTTCCTGGTCACCGCCATCCTGGTGGCGAACAACGTCAGAGACATCGAGACGGACCGTAGCGCCGGCAAACGCACCCTTGCGGTGATCATGGGGCGAGATCGCACGAGGATCCTCTTCGACGTGCTCGTGTGGGGATCGTTCGTCCTGATCGGCGTGTTCGCACTCGCCGGATGGACGCCGGCCTGGACGGCGCTTGCACTGGTCACCGCTCCGCTCGCGATTCCCTTGACGGGCACGATCCATCGCGAGACGTCGGGGCCCGCGTTGATCGGCGTGCTGAAGGGGGTCGCCCGTCTCGACCTGGTGTTCGGCATTCTGGTGGCCATCGGCGCCGCAATCGGCTGACGGGCCTTCACGGCGCGCCCGGGACCGCTCGGCGACGGTGGGCCCGGGACGAACCGGCCGAAACTAAGGCCGAACGGCCCTACTCAAGATCAGCCCACTCCATCAGACTGAATTTGGAAA
This sequence comes from Actinomycetota bacterium, assembly GCA_013152275.1. NCBI lineage: Bacteria > Bacillati > Actinomycetota > Actinomycetota bacterium. Next base: position 14,085 of record JAADGS010000092.1, read on the forward strand.
CGTTATATCGCTTGCGTGGAGGCACGTGATGACCCGATTGAGATATCTCGTGGTCGGCGTTCTCGGATTGTTCCTCATTCTGTTGGTCGCAGGGTGCGACAACAAGGCCGCCGAGACGACCACGACGACGAGTCCACCACAGACCACAACCACAGCCACCGCTACCACAGCCCCGCCGACCGTCGAGCCGGCGGTGGAGATACCATTCCTCGCCGACTGGCAGGGATCCGGCCACGCCGATGCGAGCGCCGAGGCGTTCAATCACTGGAACGATGACGACCCGGCGATCATCCCCGCCCGCTGCGCGAAGTGTCACAGCACACCGGGCTTCCAGGACTACGTCGGCGCCGACGGCACCGCATTCGGGACGGTCGATGCCGACGCTGCGATCGGGACGACGGTGGAGTGCGTCGCCTGTCACAACGACGCGACCCTGAAACTCGACCATGTGACGATGCCTTCCGGTGTCGAACTCACCGGCCTCGACGCCGAGGCGCGATGCATGACCTGCCACCAGGGTCGGGCATGGAAGGGCACCGTGGACGAAGCCGTTCAGGGAATCGATGAGGACACGGTCTCCGAAGACCTCGGCTTCATCAACATCCACTACTTCGCAGCGGCAGCGACCAAGTACGGGACCGTGACGAAGGGCGGCTACGAATACGACGGCAAGTCGTACGACGCGGTCTTCGCACATGTGGACGGATACTCGACGTGTATCCAGTGCCACGATCAACACACGCTCGAACTCAAGGTCGACGAGTGCTCGACGTGCCACGCGGGAGTGTCGTCGGTCCAAGACCTCGAGAACATCCGGATGGCCGGCTCGGAAGTCGATTACGACGGCGATGGCGACATCACCGAAGGCATCGCCTCCGAGATCGAAGGTCTGCAAGAGAAGCTGTACGCAGCAATCCAGGCGTACGCCTCGTCCAAGGTCGGCACACCGATCGTCTACGCCGCAGAGTCGTACCCGTACTTCTTCGTCGACACGAACGCGAACGGCGACGCCGACGGGGAGGAAGCCTCCTACGGCAACAAGTATGCGAGCTGGACCCCGCGACTCCTGAAGGCGACCTACAACTATCAGGTCTCCATCAAGGATCCCGGCGGGTATGCCCACGGCGGCAAGTACATCATCGAGCTGCTCGTCGACTCGACCGACGACCTGAACTCGGTGCTGTCATCGCCGATCGCCATGACCGACGTGCACCGCATCGACGCCGGCCACTTCGCAGGATCCGAAGCGGCGTTCCGCCACTGGGACAAAGACGGTGAGATCCCGGCGTCGTGCAGCAAGTGCCACTCGGCGACCGGTCTCCCGCTCTTCTTCAAAGAAGGCGTCACGATCGCGCAGCCGGTTTCCAACGGCCTCTTGTGCTCGACCTGCCACAGCGATCTGTCGACCTTTGATCGATACGAGGTTGCTTCGGTGACCTTCCCGAGTGGGGCAAAGATCGACAGCGGCAGCAACAACATGAACCTGTGCATGACGTGTCACCAAGGCAGGGAGTCGACCGTGTCGGTCGACAAGCTGATCGGCGACACGAAGGCCGATGTGGTGAGCGACTCGCTCCGGTTCCTGAACGTGCACTACTTCGCGGCCGGAGCGACGATCTTCGGAGACCAGGCGAAGGGCGCCTACGAGTACGCGGGCAAGACCTATGTCGGCTACAACGAGGATCACCCGCTGAACCAGTGCACCCAGTGTCACGATCAGCACGCCCTGGAAGTCCGGGTCGACAAGTGCTCGGCCTGTCACGGCACGGTCGCCACCGAGGACGACCTGCACGCCATCCGCATGTCCAGCATCGACTACGACGGTGACGGCGACACGACCGAAGGCATGTGGGACGAGATCCAAACCATGCGGGCCGACCTGCTCGCCGCCATCCAGGCCTACGCGGCCAAGACGGCGGGGGCCGAAGCGATCGTCTACGACCCGAACTCGTACCCGTACTACTTCATCGACACGAACGGCGATGGAGTGGCCGGCGCCGACGAGGCGAACTACGGAAACCGCTACGGCACATGGACACCCCGCTTGCTGCGGGCCGCGTACAACTATCAGTACGCGACGAAGGATCCGGGCGGGTTCGCCCACAACGGCGAGTACATCGTCCAGACCCTGTACGACAGCATCAAGGACGTCGGCGGCGATGTCTCGGGGATGACCCGACCGTAGGGACCGCAACCCAAGCCGGAGGGGCCCGACGTATGTCGGGCCCCTCTCGACAGGGAGCGCTCCCCTCCACGGGACGCCTCTCTCGTTCCATCCTTATGGTTCCGGTCCTGTGTCATCAGCACACCTGATCAGCCTCTCTGATATACGACCATGAATGGGTCTTTTGGCCCTAGCCCAACGGGACGTCGACAAGAGAGTATCCCTTACAGATCCTGAGGATCGGAAGGAGGGACGGAGATATGAAACGATCCCTACTGCTGCTGGTAGTCGTTTTTGCAATGATTCTCGCCGCGTGTGCCGGACCGGCCGGCGACACAGGACCTGCAGGGCCCGCGGGGCCCCAAGGACCTGCCGGGCCGGCCGGACCTGCCGGACCCGCGGCGCCTGCCGCCGCAACCGTCGGAGCCGACTACGTGGGAACACAGACGTGTGCCGGATGCCATCCGGACAACGCCGAGAAGTTCCTCAAGTCGGGACATCCGTACAAACTGAACAAGGTGGTCGACGGACAACCGCCGACGTACCCGTTCACCGAGATCACCCAGGTTCCTGAGGGGTACACCTGGGACGACATCACGTACGTGATCGGTGGGTACAACTGGAAGGCCCGTTTCATCGGACTCGACGGTTTCATCATCACCGGCGACGAAAACGCCAAAACGCAGTACAACCTGCCGAACCCGACCATCGGGCTCGGAGACAATTGGGTCGCGTACCACGCGGGTCAACAGAAGGCGTATGACTGCGGTCCTTGTCATACGACGGGATACCGGCCCGAAGGCCATCAGGATGGACTCGAGGGGATTATCGGAACCTGGGCGGAGCCCGGGATCCAGTGTGAAGAGTGCCACGGCCCTGGAAGCAACCACGTGGCGGATCCGTATGGAGTCGCGATGAAGGTGGACGTGTCGTCCGAGGCATGTACTTCATGTCACCGACGCGGGTCGACCCTGACGATCGACGCCAAAGGAGGATTCATCAAGCACCACGAGCAGGGTGAGGAGCTGTTGCAGACAAAGCACGCGTCCCTCAGCTGTGTCACGTGCCATGATCCGCATACAGGCGTCATCGCGCTACGTAAGGCCGGAGAGGACTTCGCAGCGAACTTCCCGTGTCAAACCTGCCACGAGGAACAGGCCGACTACCAGAAGTCGACCGTCATGTCGGGCTTCGTCAAATGCATCGACTGTCACATGCCACGGATCGTCAAGTCCGCGGTCGGTGATCCCGCTGCATGGACCGGCGACATCCGAACACACCTGTTCGCCATCGACCCCAACCTGACCAACCAGTTCTCCGAGGACGGCTCGGTAGCCAACTCGGCGATCACGCTGGATTGGGCCTGCAAGTCGTGTCACCGTGACGGTGGTACGGCGAGCGTCAAGACGGACGAGGAACTGAAGGCGACGGCCGAGGGATACCACTCGAAACCGTAATACGCCTGAACTACCAGCAGCTCGAGAGGCCCGGGCAAGCCCCGGGCCTCTCGCTTCTTCCACCTCCCCCTCGCTACGCTCACGTGGGAGCGCCACGAGACCTCGGGAGCGTCTGGCGCTCGGCGCGTCCTCCGGCGGGAACGCAACCCTCGATCCGATGACGGGAGACCGGACAGTGGACCACACAGACATCGCCCGAACGCTGCAGGAGAGAAAGCGGGTTCTCGAGACAGAGTTGGCACACCTTGTCGAGCCTCCCGTCGCCGGAACGAACCTGTCCTTCGGAAAGCGAATCGGAGACGGGACCACCGAAGCGGTCGAGCGCATCAACACCACGGCGGCGGCACGTTCTCTCGCGGCCTCCCTCGCCGCCACCGACCGGGCGCTCGCCAAACTCGACGAGGGCACCTACGGCATCTGTGACCTCTGCGGCGACGCGATACCCCGGGAACGACTCGACGCCCGCCCCACGACGGCGACGTGTGTCGACTGCAGCCGACAGGGAACTGCCACCGGTTGACGGCTCGCTGGGCTCGCCGTACTTCGTATCTCGTATTTCGTACTTCGTATCGCTCGGCGCGCTCCTCAGGCCTCATCCTGCTTTCCGGTGACCGGCAGCGGTACGGCTCGCCCCTCGGCGGCGCTCGTGAGAGCGGCGGCGAATATCCGGTGGCCGGCCAGCGCCTCTTCGGGAGTGGCACAACCGAATCGGTCGCCCAACTCGCCTGCCCTCTCGGTGAGAAACGCCGCCCACATCTGGAGCAGGGCATCAGGAAACCCGAACTCGAAGATGGATCCCGTGATGGTGGGGAAGACGGAAGCGTGTCCGGGCTGGATCTCTTCCCACATCTGCCGGCCCGACGGATCGATACGAAAGCGGCGCACGATCTGGGGCGAACGGGTCGAGAAAGACACCCCGCCCTCCATGCCCAGCACTTCGAACGTCCAGGTGTTGGACTGGCCGGGAGCGATTCGCTTGGTCTCGAGATGAAGCGGGAACGAACCCTCCGCAGAGTCGATGGTGCAGACGAGGGAGGCGTTGTCGATGGTGTCACAGGCGACCGGCTCACCGTTCGGTCCAGGCCGGTGGGTAACGATGTCCTGAAGGGTTGCGTACACCGAGGTGGGGAGCCACCCGAGCCGGAGCGGAACATGGACGACGTGCATACCGAGGTCCCCCATGACTCCGATCTCGCCACACGTGGCGACCTTGCGCTTCCAATTGATCGGCTTGTCCCGGTTCATGTCGGATGAGTGGAGCAACGCTGCGCGCGCCTCGATGATCTGGCCGAGACGACCGGAGGCGACCTCGGCCATCGCCATCTGCGCACCCGGGAAGAACGGCAGCTCCGACGAGCAGCGCGAGAAGACGCCCGAGTCTCCTACCGCGGTGACGATGGACTGCGCCGTCGGAAGGTCGATACCGAACGGCTTCTCCCCGAAGAGGTCGATGCCCGCATCGAGGACGTCACGGTAGATGGCGCCGTGAAGGACGTGTGGGACCGCAACGTACACGACGTCGAGGCCGGCCTCGATGAGCCGGGCGTGGTCACCGGTTGTCATCTCCACCGTGTCGATCTGCTCGAACCAGGCTCTCCGCTCGGCGTCGATGTCGCAGACGGCGACGAGGCGGGGAACCACGGGAACGTCCAGGAGTGCCATCCAGCGACCGAACGCCGCGGCGGCCTCGCGGCCCATCAAGCCGCCACCGATGATCCCGACGCGTACCTGTCGAGCCATCATGCGGCGTCGAGATGCTCGACGGCCTCCTCGGGGGTCCAGCCTCGATGAAGTATCCCCATCAGCGCCTGGGTGATGACGGCGGGCTTCGGATGCTGGACGATGTTCCGGCCGTACACGATCCCGGCCGCACCTTGCTCCAGGACGGCGGCCGTCCGCCGGAAGAGCTCGGCGGAATCGACCTTGCCGCCACCACGAACGAGAACCGGGATCGGTGCACATGCCTCGATCACGTCCCCGTAGCGGTCCGCCGGGTCGCTGGGATCCGCCTTCACGACGTCCGCTCCCAGCTCGACGGCCTGACGAGCCAGAGCCTTGATCCGGTCCACGTCGCGGACCCCGGTGTAGGCGCCTCCGTCGGGGCGCATCACCAGCGGCTCGACCATGAGCGGCATCGCCGCCAGGTCGCAGGCGGCGCGCAGTGCCATGACGTTACGAACGCACGCGCGGTGCAGCTCGGGGCGACCGTCGATGTCGAGGAGGTTCACGACCACGCACGCGGCGTCGAGCCGAACGGCCTGGCCCACCGCGTCCTCGATCAGCTCGGAGAACGGGCGGTCCGGCACGTCGGAGCCGTAGACGTTGGCGATGTCGGTCCGCAACACGAGCGCCGGTCGCGGGCGAACGGGCATCGACTGGAGAAGCCTCGCCTGCCCGGGAGAGAGTTGGATGGCGTCGGGTGCGGCTTCGACAAGGCTTGCGATGACGCTCGGCATGTGCGCGATGCCTTGAAGGAAGCCGGGCTCGTTGAAGAAGCCGTGGTCGACGGCCACGTCCAGGCAACGCTCGGAGACCGGATCGAACAGTCGGTGTAGCCGCGGGCCATTCATCTGTCTGGTTCCTCCAGCCCGGCCATGCGCCAGGCTTCGTCGGGATCGTTCAGTCCGGCGAATGTCTCGCTGGCGGTGGCTGCCAGGGCACCGAGGGCGGTGCCCAGCCGGACGGCTTTCGGCGATGGTAGGCCCCGCAGGAGGCCGATGAGGACACCGGCCGTGAAGGCGTCTCCTGCACCGGTACTATCGACCGAGTCGACCTCGATTGCGGCCACATGGCCACGTGTCTCGTCACAGTCGAACCAGCAGCCGTCGACTCCGTCGGTGACGACGGCCACCCGCACCCCTCGCCGTCTCAGCTCGGCGGCGGCGTCCTCGGGAGCGGATTCGCCCGTGATCGCCCGAGCCTCGGCCAGACTGGGGCAGAACAGGTCGGTGTGGGCAAGAGCCGGGTTCACCAGGTCCCAGTCGTTGGCGGCGTTGTAGACGACGTCGAGGCTGGTCTGCATCCCGTTCCGCTTGGCGTGGGCGAAGAGCTCTGCAAGGGGCTCGCCGTCGAGTGCCGGCAGCACCAGCGCACCTCCGACGTGGAGAAACCGCCCTTTCGTCCGCTCACGGATGTGCTCGGCGGTGAGGAATCGGTTGGCTCCGATCTGATGGAAGATGGTGCGCTCACCGGCGTCGTCGACCAGGATGGCCGACGACGAGGTGTTGGCGTCGACCTCCACCCATCGGGTGTCGAGCCTGTCGCCCTCCACCGACCGGCGGAGTACCTCGCCGAAGAGATCCGGGCCGACCGGAGCGATCAGCGTCGTGCCGACCCCCATGCCGGCGAGTGCCCTGGCGGTGCGAAGCGCGCATCCGCCTTCCACCAGTGTCAGGTCGTCGACCAGTTGCAGGAGGCCGAGCGGAAAGGGGTGGCGGACGGTGCGGACAACGACGTCGCACACCGCTATGCCGGCACAGGTCACCTCGACCGAGGTCACGGCATCACCGGCGAATCGCCGGCGGTCGGGCATTCGAGAGACTCCGTACTTCGTACTTTGTATCTCGTACTTTGTACTTCGTATCGCGACCTCGCGTCGATGCAAGACCGTGGGGCGGGCGTGGCCGCTCCCACGGACGACCGATCACCGACGACCGTCAATACCCCTGCGCCGGGGTGTGACACTGCGTGCACTTGATCTGTTTCCACGCGTCTCCGATGTCGACAGGATGCTGGAAGGCAAGACCGGCCACGCTGTTCTCGATGTCGGCGAGGTTGTCCGAGGGGCCCTGGGCGGCGATCGTATGACACGAGTTGCACGAAGAGGAGATCCGTGTCCCGTCATCGCTCTCCAGATCCGAGAAGTGGCACCGGAAACAGCCGTCGTTGACAAAGTGGCTGAGGTTGTCCTCGCGGGCCCGGTAGTCGGTCTTCATCTCCGGGAAGAAGTTGGCGTCGTAGATGCGCACCAGGGTGTCGGCGGCCTTCTCGACCTGGCCCTGATCCACCTTGCCGGGATACTGCTTCGCGTAGTAGGCCAGGAGCCCGGACCGGATCGCCTCGTCTGCCTCCGGTTTCGTGTCATATGGCGCGTTGAGCAAGGTCAGCCCCTGCCAGCGGACGAACGGGAGGTCCTTGGAGATCGTGCCCTTGGTCATCTCGAGGTTGATCGCCGTCGCCGGAGGGAGGAAGTCGTGACTGGGCCGGTTGTGGCAGTCCATGCAGTCCAAGATACGAACTTCGACGTCGGGCGAATCGGGATCGACCACCGCATCGGGACGCTTGAAGACGGTGACCTTCCCCGTCTCGCCGTCCGTGAACCGCACCCAGATCATCTGCTGGCGCTTCTTGTCGGTCGTCACGTATTCGATCTTGTTCTCGCCGAGCATGTGCCAGTGGATGCCCTCCTGCTTGCCGGTTCGGGGGTTCCCCCCACCGACTTTCATGAGCAGACTGATCGTCCACGGCGAGTTCGCCTCGTTGGTCCGGTAGTACGTTTTCGTGACGAGCTTCTCGCCATAGAACTGATCGGGCCAGTGGCATCCCTCACAGGTCTGTTGAGCAGGTCGCAGACTCGTCACCGGTGTCGGCACGGGACGGTCGTACGAGTTGGTCAGCACCGCCACCACCTGGCGGATACCGTCGATCTTGGCGCGCACGAAGAACGATGCGCCGGGGCCGATGTGGCACTCTGCACAGGCGACGCGAGCGTGCGGAGACTGCTGATAGGTGACCCACTGTGGGTTCATCACCGTGTGGCACGCCTCCCCGCAGAACGTTGCGGAGTCGGTGACTTCGTACCCCTTGTAACCACCCCAGGCGACCGTGCCGAGCAACATCGCCGTGAGGATGCCGAACAGCGCAAGGGAGCGCATGTACCGGGGGTTCGACGGCTCGAACCGAAGGTTGAACCGGACGTGTTCTCCGCGCCGGCGAGCCCTGACGACCTGGATGCGGATGGCGAGCAGGAAGAGGATGAGGCCGAGCAGAACCACCGAGGGAAAACCGATGAATGTGACGAGTCCTCGATACGGGTTGCCGGCGGGTGAACTCAGGTCGACGAATGCGAGGATGGCGAACCCGAGTATCCCGGCGACGACGAGCGCGCCGCCCACCGCAGCCAAAGGATGGCGGTAGAGGCTCCTGCCCTCGACCGCCTCGGCCTTGGTCTCGCTCTCCCTGTCACTCACGCTCGATCCCTCCTCAACCGATCTCTGATCCACGCTAGTCGATCGGCCCTCACCGGCCTCACGACCGACCGTCTCTTCTTGTCGAACCTGTTCCTCGAATCAGCCTTGCGGCGCGCCGGCGCCGATCCATGCCTTCACCAACGCCAGGTCCTCGTCCGTGAACTTGCCGAAATGCGACCCGTCCCCCACTTTGACGATCACATGGCTCGCATCCGCATCACCGGCCACGAACCCGGGCTCACCACTATCACCCCCGGCCAGCAACCCCGCATACGACGTAACGTCCAGACCGGAGGCCGGCGCACTGCCACCGTGACATGACCCGCACGCCGCCTCGAACACCGCCGCCACACCGGAGTTCCATGTCACGCCGGCAGAAGCCGCCGTGGTCGAGGGCGTCGCAGCCGACGTGGTCGCCGACGCGGCCGCGGTCGTCGTCGGAGCCGCGGTCGTCGGTGGAAGGGTCGTCGTGGGAGGCGTGGTCGACGGTGGAAGGGTCGTCGTCGGCAGCGGCGTGTAGATGGGTCCGGCGAGCGGCGAAGGCGCGACGGTCGTGATCGCCGTCTGCTCGAACGTCACGAACTCGTAGACCCCCATCAGCATCACGGCGGCCAGGACGGTGAAGGCCGGCCAGTACCTGAGCGCTCGGTTGCGTCGCTCCTCGGGATCGGTCTCGATCCGATCCGTTTCCGCGTCGATCGTGGCCAGTTCGAGCGGGTGGAGCTCTTTCATCTGGGCACGCGACAGGTACCCGGTGAAGATCGAAGGGTTGAAGTGCCGCCAATGGACGTCGTAGGAGTGCCAGACGATGATGGCCAGCACGGCGAGGACCGCCTCCCAACCGTGGGCCGCCTTGGCCGCCGGCACGAAGACCCCCGGGAGGAACCGGGTGGTGGCGATCGGATTCCAGAGCATGAAGCCGGTCACCGCCATCAGTACGGTGCCCCACACCAGCGACCAGTACTCCATCTTCTCGCCGACCGTATACCGGCCCTCGGGAGGCGGGCCCGACGCCAAACCGAGGTTGAACCTGATCCAGCCCCACGCGGCCGACAGGTCCGCCTTCCCCGGGATCAGCGAATGGGGTCTGCGGAGCACGAAGCGCTTGTAGCCCAGCACACCGAGGTGGTACACGAGCGAGAGCAGCAGAATGGTTGCGAGAATGTGGTGGATTCTGCGGGTGTAGTCGATCCCTCCGAAGAGCCCGATGATCCAGTCCGAGAACCAGCGGTCGGCGTATTTCTGCACCAGTCCGGTGATCGCCAGACCGGTGAACGTGATGACCTGGACGGCGTGCTCGATCCGGTCCGACACCGTGAACCTCAGGATCTTCTCGTCGGGACGCGTCGTCTCAGTCATGTCGTCGCCTCCTGAGGCGAGCGGCGAGCCTTCTCCGCACGTCGAGTCCCACGGCGAGGAGCATCGCGCCGATCACGAGCGGGATGAGGATCTTGTAGAACATGTTCACCCAGTACACGAGCGGGGCCTCGGTGGTGCTCGGCGCATAGTGACTCAGCCATGCGTCGGGGAAGTTCGCCGTGGCATCCGGGTGGCACCGCCGGCACGTGCCGAGCAGATTCTTCTTGTACACGGAGCTGTCCGTGTCGCTGGGCGCCTTGATGTCATGAACACCGTGACAATCGACGCACACGGGCTTGTTCGTGTCCTGACCGGGAGCCAGCTTCTCGAAGAGAACGACCGTCGTGCCGTGAAAGTCCGACAGGTACGAACTGAACACGTTCGTGGAGATGCCGTACTTGTCCATCAGGGCCTTGTTGGCGTGACAGTCCGCGCAGATCTGCGGCGAGAACAGCCGGAACGGCGAATCGTCATGCGGACCCTTCACGTCATGGACGCCGTGACAGTCCGTGCAGGTCGGGACGTCCGGGTTGCCGGTCGTGAGCGCCTCCCCGTGCACGCTGTCCTCGTAGGCGTTGTAGATCTCCGAATGACATTTCCTGCACATCAGCGGAATGTTGGTTCGAGGCTCGCCGGGCGGTTGGACGTTGTGGGAACCGTGGCAGTCGGTGCAGACGGCCGCCTCCGTGACGCCGGCCTGGCGTGCGAGCTCGTGGTCGCTGTCGCGAGTCCCCGTGTACTCGGAGTAGTGGCACGTCGCACAGGACGTATACATCTGTAGCGTGAAGCCGCGGCGGCTCTCGGCGGTGATCGGAGCGTGCGGATACGTGGAGATGTCCGTGTGACAGAGAACGCACGCCACATCGAGCTTGCCGTGAACCGAATCGGCGTACTCGTGACCGTCGACGGCAATGTCGAGCGTCTCCCCCGAGGGCAGTGGTATTCCCAGCGAGCTTCCCTCGTGACAGGAGAGACAGTAGGAGTTGTCCCACCGAGGGTCGGTCTGCGCGGCTGCCCGAGATTGCCCACCGAGCAGGATCGCCGTACCGATGATCAGTGCACCGAGTACAACGATCCTTCTACATCTTTGCATGCGCGAACTGTCTCTTTTCCGAGTTGCGCCCCCACTCTAAGTACGGGTCCTCCATCCCCTCGGGACCTTTGGACCTTTGCCGACCGCAAAAGACCCTTACTGGATCTCAGAGCCCGGCGAGGATCTCTCGCAAAGAGGGGCCCTTGACGATCTCGATCCCGTAGGTGACGCGCGTTCCCGGCATGTCGAGGTCCAGCAGCGGAAGCAGATTGACCGGTGTGGCGACAACCACGACTTCGGGGTTCGCCCGCCTGATCGTTTCGGCGAGTTCGGCCCGCTGCTCTTCTCCGTAGCCCATCGCCGGGAGGAGCCGGCCGATGTGGGAGAACTTCGCAAACGTGTCGGCGATCGAACCGACGGCGAAGGGACGAGGGTCGATCAACTCGGCCGCCCCGAACTGCCTGGAGGCGATGACACCGGCACCGTACGCCATACCGCCGTGGGTCAGCGTCGGTCCATCCTCGACGACAAGCACACGCCTGCCGGCGATGAGGTCCGGGTCGGCGACGGTGATCGGCGAGTGGGCCTCGAGCACGACCGCGCTCGGGTTCGCCTCCCTCACGTCGGCGAGCACCGCGGCCACGTTCTTCTCCTCCGCAGTGCCGACCTTGTTGATCATCACCACATCGGCGCGCCGCAGGTTGGCCTCGCCCGGCCAGTATCTCAGTTCATGCCCCGGGCGGTGCGGGTCGACGACACAGATGTGCAGGTCGGGCCGGTAGAAGGGAAGATCGTTGTTCCCGCCGTCCCAGAGGATGACATCGGCTTCCTGCTCGGCGAGACGCAAGATCGCCTCGTAATCGACACCGGCGAAGATGACGCCGCCCTGCTCGATGTACGGTTCGTACTCCTCGCGCTCTTCGATCGAGCAATCCGCGTCGATGAGGTCCTGATTGCTCGCGAACCGCTGAACCGCCTGTCTGACGAGATCTCCATAGGGCATGGGGTGGCGAATCGCCGCGACGCGTCTCCCCGCGGCGTTGAGCGTATGCCAGACGGCACGGCTGGTCGGAGATTTCCCCGCGCCCGTTCTGGCGGCCGTGACGGCGACGACGGGCAGGTCCGAAGGGATCATCGTCTGCGCACCGGGAAGCTCGTAGGAGGCGCCTGCCGCCACGGCACGCGCAGCGAGGTGCATCACGTGCTCGTGGGTGACGTCCGAATAGGCGAAGACGACCCGATCGACGTTGTAGACGGCGATCAGACGTTCCATGTCCTCCTCGGGGAGGATCGGGATCCCGTACGGATACAACTCGCCCGCCAGCGATGCGGGATACCTCCTGCCGTCGATGTTCGGAATCTGTGTGGCGGTGAACGCCACGACGTCATAGTGAGGATCGTCCCGGTACAGAACGTTGAAGTTGTGAAAGTCCCGTCCGGCAGCCCCCAGAATCAGTATCCGTTCGCTCATTGCGACCTCCGTAACAACAGTCCCACTATTGTCGCCGGATCGAGGGAACGCTCCCAATCAACCGAGAAACCGCTCGATCTCGAGAGCGACCTTGCGGGGCGCCTCCCCGACGACGGCATGTCCTGCGTCCTCGACGACCACGAGACGGCCTCCCGTGGCGGCGGCCACCCGTTCGGCGATGGCGACATACCGGGGATCCCGCTCTCCGGCGATGACCAGCACCGGCATTTCCAGCTCTTCGAGGCGATCCCCGTACCACGGCTGTGCCCCCTGGCCCATCCCCCGCAGGGCACCGGCGATGCCTCGAGCGGTGTTCTCCAGCCGAAGCGCCACGTCCGCTTCGAGCCACGCGGCACCCCTTCGGTGAAGACCATCGAAGATCGGCCGGTTCATCCAGCGTTCGAAGAAGGACTCCAGGTCCTCACTCTCGATGACACGCGCCAGTGCCTCGTCACGGGTCTGCCGGACGAGGCGGCGCCGCTCGTCGGCGATCCCGATTCCCGTAGAGATCAGGATGAGGTGCGAGACGGCCTGCGGATGTTCGAGCGCGACACCGAGCGCGATGCGCCCGCCTTGCGAGTAGCCGAGGAGCGCTCGACCACCCGTCACGGCGGCGACCGCCGCGATCGCCGCGGGGAAGGTTGCCGGAAACGCTGCGGCTCCTCCATGACCGGGAAGGTCCGGAGCCAGGATCTCGCGTCCGGTGATCGCTGCCAGTTCCGCGAACATGCCTCCGTGCTGCGTGAAGCCGTGCAGCGCGACGATGGCAGGCGGCCGACCGGCGAATCTTCTGACGGGGAGTCCTTCCATGGACTGTATTGTTGCTGCTCGTGAGCAACTCCGCCTACAGAGCGACCGCCGTGCTCGTAGCCGCCCTCGCCCGCCTGGGTCTGCGGCATGCGTGCCTCACGCCGGGATCGAGGAACACGCCGCTGTCACTCGCATTCGCCGAGCACCCCGACGTCACCGATTGGATCCACCACGACGAGCGGTCGTCGTCCTTCTTCGCCCTCGGGCTCGCCAAGGCGACGAGGGCACCGGTTGCCGTGGTGACCACCTCCGGAACCGCCGCTGCGGAGCTCTTCCCTGCCGCCGTGGAAGCCCGCCACGGGACGGTGCCCCTCCTGCTGATCACCGCGGATCGTCCCCCGGAACTTCGCGGTATCGGCGCTCCCCAGACGATCGACCAGGTCGGCATGTTCGGGGAGATGGTGCGCCGGTCGACCGACGCGATGCTCACCGAACTGGGTCCGGACGGAATCACCGATCTGGCCGTCGCGACGTGGAACGAGGCGATCCGGCGCCCGGGCGGCCCGGTCCACCTCAATCTCGGCTTCCGCGAACCGTTCGTTCCCACCGATCTCACCGTTGCCGAGGTCGACGTGCCCGCGGCCGACCCTGTCGGAAAGACGCCGGATGCGGGTTCCCTCCGGACGGCTGCAGCGCTGCTGTCGGGCAAGCGAGCGCTCGTCGCCGCCGGCCCCCTCGACCATCCGGGTTTCACCGATGCCGTCACCGCACTGGCCGCCCAGGCCGGCTGGCCGATCCTGGCCGATCCGCTCAGCCAGCTGCGCGCAGGCCCCCACGATCGATCGCACGTGGTCACCTCCGGGGACGCACTCTTTCGCACGGACCGCATCCCGGGACCGATCGAAGCCGTGTTGCGCTTCGGGGCGCCTCCGACCTCCAAGGCGTTCATGACCTGGCTGGAGGGACATCCGCACGTCCCCCAAGTCGTCGTGGACGAGGTCGGCGGCCGGGACCCTTCCCGGACGGCACGGCTGATGATCACCGCCGATCCCGTCGAGTTCGCCGAAGCCCTGTCCGTCGAGCCTGTGGCCGCGGACTGGACGCACGCCTGGATGGATGCCGATGGACACGCCCGGGACGCCCTGGCGGGGATGGTGTTCCCCTCCGGGCCTGCCGTCGTGCAGACCCTGGCGGAGCGACTCCCGGCCCGCTCGAACCTCTACGTCGCCTCCTCGATGCCGGTGAGAGATGTCGACCTGTTCTTCCCCTCGATCGACCGGCCGATCCGACTGCTGGCGAACCGCGGCGTCAACGGCATCGATGGTCTCGTCTCTTCGGGTCTGGGCGCCTCCGCCACCGGCACGACGACGTTTGTCCTCACCGGCGACTTGTCCGCTCTGCACGACCTGGGGGCGCTCGCAACCGCTGCACGGCTTCGCCTGCCGGTCACGATCGTCGTGGTGAACAACGACGGCGGTGGCATCTTCTCGTTCCTCCCGCAGGCGAAGCTGCCGCGCCATTTCGAGCGGGTGTTCTCCACCCCGCACGGTCTGTCCTTCGTGCCCGTGGCCGAGGCGTTGGGTCTGCGCGCCGTCCACGTCGACCGCCGCGATCGGTTCGTTTCGGCGCTCGGTGAACCGGGGCCGTTGCTCATCGAGGTGACGACCGATCGCGATGCGAACGTCCGGATCCACGAGGAGGCGCTCGCGAGACTCTGATCTCCCCGTTCTCGTGACGGTTGAGCAGGATTATTCCCGTCAACCGTCACGAGAACGGGGGGATTTGGAGGATGTCGAGCAGCCCCCGCAGTTTCGCCTCGGTCTCCGCCACTTCGGCCACCACGTTCGAGTCCCGCACGATCCCGGCACCCGCGTACACGCGTGCCTCGTGGTTCCGAAGAAGGGCGCAGCGCAGGGCCACGGCCGCCTCCCCATCGCCGGAGGCGTCGGTCCATCCGACACCGCCCGCATACCAACCCCGATCGATCGCTTCGACCTCTCGAATGTAGGCGAGGGCGGCGGCGGTGGGTGTGCCGCACACCGCGGGGGTCGGGTGCAGCGCCAGAGCGAGTTGGAGCACGCCCATCGGCCTGGCGAGCAGCCCCCGGATCTCCGTCCCCAGGTGCAGGATGTTGGCGAGGCGCATGACCGTCGGACCGCCGGGAACCGACAGCTCCGACGTCAACGGACCCAGCACGCGGACGATGTCATCGACGACGAACTGATGCTCCCTACGATCCTTCGCGCTCTCCAGCAGCGTCCGCGCCGACTCCTCGTCCTCGATCGAGCCCCTGCCACGCACCGCGCTGCCCGCCAGCGGAAACGATCGGATCGATGCCCCCCACCGTTCCACGAGCAACTCCGGGCTGGCACCCACGAACGCACTCCCATTCTCCACCCACCCGTACGCGAACGCGTCCGGAAACCGTTCCCGGAGCAAGGCCACGACGTCGAACGGCCGGATGTCGTCGAAGGCCAGCATCACCGAACGCGCCAACACGACCTTGGAGAGAAGCCCGGCTTCGATCGTCTCGCGTGCCCGTTCGACCATGTCCGCCCACACGTCGGATTCGGGATCCCTGGCCGTCACCCGGCCGACCGGCACGAGCGTCTCTCCCGGGTGATCGAGCCGACGGAGCATCGCCGGCATCTCCTCCTGGCCCGGAGCGATGCGAAGACGGCCTCCTCCCTCTCCCTTGACCAGGGTCACCGCCGGCAGGACGACGCTTCCGGTCTTCTTGGAACCGTCGAACGGAAACGCGAAGAACAGCCTGCCCTCGGAGGGAGGCCGAGCCAGGAGATCATCGCTGCGCCAGGCCACACCGACCCCGACTGCTTCCTCCCGACCTCCGAAGAAGAAGACGGGAGCGCCGGCGCGCGACGCTGCGCGGGCGAGATCGATCGGTTGCACCGCGCATGGCACCGACAGGCCCGCCGCCAGGTCGGTGCAGACATCGTTGGGAAAAAGCACGGGACCGAGTTTACGGAGCCACGAAGGACACGATCTGCGCTGCGACGAGGTCCGGCCGCTCCATGGGAGCGAAGTGCGAGGCGTTCGGCAGTATCTCGAACCGTGCATTCGGAATCAGCGCGGTGAACTCGGCGATGTAGTCGGCGGTGAATGCGGCGGATCGTTCACCGGCGAGCACCAGAACGGGCAGGTCCAGTTCCCCCAGGCGCAAGTAGGCGCCGTGAGTGATACCACCGCGGTACACCTCCGCCTCGACCTCCGGCCGGCACTTCAGCCGCCAGACACCGTCTCTTTCGACGAGACCTCCGCGCACATAGGCTTCGAGGGCACGCCGATCCCACGATGCGAACGGTCTGCGGTAATGCTCGACCGCCGCATCGATACTCTTGAATCCGTCCCTGCGCCGTAAGGCGCCCTGGACAAGCAGAGACAGCTCTCTCCTCCCGACCGCGAGCGGGAAGATCACGGGCTCGATCAGAACGAGCCCGGCGAACCTGCCCGGAGCCAGCAACTCGGCCATGGCGAGCGCCGCACCACCCATCGAATGTCCGACACCGACGACCGGCTCGGTGATCCCCGAGATGACCTCGAGCCCGTGCCTGGCGAAGTCCCACCAGTCGACCGGAAAGGAGGACAACGGCTCGGCGTCACCGTGTCCGGGCGCATCCCAGGCGATGATCGATCGCTCCTCCCCGGCGGCGCGCAGTTCGGTGACCACCGGCGCCCACACCTCCTTGCAGAACCCCGTTGCGTGAGCGAGGGCAAGCCGGCCGTGCCCGGATGCGGGCCAACGCCGGGTCAAGCGTCATCCACGTCGAACGTGATGTGCGATTCCAGCCTGACGACGCCGTCGATGCGGCGAATCAGCTCCTCCAACAGGCGGGCGTCCGTCGCCGTCGGCACGATCCCGGAGACGGTGACGACGCCGTCCTTGACCGTCACGTCGATGCTGTCGGCTTCGAGGAGCAGCACCCTTCGGACGATGTCCTCGCGGATCTCGTCCTCGATGACGTCGTCCGGACGGGTGAACACCGCGACGACATCGGCCCGGCTCACGATCCCGACCAGCTTGCCCCCTGCGCCCACCACCGGCAGCCGCTTGACATGATGGTGCGCCATGACACGGGCCGCTTCGGTGACGCTCGCTTCGGGAAAGATCACGACAGGATCCCTGGTCATCACCTCGCCCACCGTCTCCGCGTCGACGACGGACTCACGCTCTTTGAACATTGCATTGAGCAGCCGCCGCCGGGAACGGTCCGCTTCGCGCTCCAGGAAATCGGCTTCGGTGATGATTCCCACCAGTTCGCCCGATTCGTCGATGACCGGCAGGCCGCTGACACCTGCTCTCACCATCTTGCGAGCGGCTTCCTTCAACGAGGTCGAAGGGCTCGTTGTCAGCACGTCCATGGTCATAATGTCGAGCACCCTCATTCGAACGGTCCTTTCACAACCAGGACGTCACACGGCGAGATGTGCACGATCCTGTGACTCGTACTGCCCAGCACCAACGCTGCGAGCTCCCCCCTCCCCCGGGAGCCGACAACGATGAGGTCTGCCTCCACCTTCTTCGCGTACTCGACGATCGCGTCCGCCGGATACCCGTCCAGGTCGACCCGGTGCATTTGCACCGACGCTCCTTCGACCACCGGATCGATGACGTCCCACACCATCTGGCGCTGCGCCTGCTCCAGTGATGCGAGGTCTGCGGGCACCTGGCTGAGGGCGCCGAGAAGGGCGCTGGGAATATGCATGACGTGTATGACGTGCAGCTCGGCGCCCCACGCCTCGGCGAACTGGACCGCCCTCCGAAGCGCCACGGTCGAACGATCGGATCCATCCGCTCCGACGACGATGATCATGACAATGCATCTCCCCACTGCTCGGGTGCGTACTCCCGTTCCCGTTTGGCCGCCAGGCGGGCCGAGAACGCAGCCGCTTCCGTCCGCCGGGTCATCCCAAGTTTGTTGAGCAGGTTCGAGACGTAGTTCTTGACCGTCTTCTCGGCCAGGAACAACCTCTCGGCGATCTCCTTGTTCGTAAGACCCTCGGAGATCAGGTCCAGGATGTTGCGCTCCTGCGGTGAGAGGCGCGCGATCAGCGGGTCGGTCGGTTCGTCGCCCCGAATCCTGCGGAAGACATGCTCGGTCATCGTCGGATCGAGCAGCGACTCTCCCGCCCCGACCCGGCGGATACTGTCGATGAGCTGACGCGCATCGACCCTCTTGAGCACGTAGCCGGCCGCCCCGGCGACGATCGAGGCGAACAGCGCCTCCTCATCGGCAAACGACGTCAGCATCAGAACACGCACCTCGGGCCACCGCTCCCTGATCTCCCGGCACGCCTCGATCCCGGTTCCGTCCGGAAGGCGCACATCCATCACCACGACTTCGGGAGAGTCGTATCCGACCCTCCGGATGGCCTCCTCGGCCGTCCCCGCCTCGCCCACCACTTCGAGGCCTTCCTCGCCTTCGAGCAGCATGACGAGGCCCTTCCTCACGATCTCGTGGTCATCGACGATCAGTATCCGCAATCTGCCTTCCTCCTTACCCCCAAGGCTACCGGGTGATCGTTCCTGTCGCTGCCACCGGCGGCCGGTCATCGGGCGACAGCCGGTCGTCGGCGGGTAGAAATCGCGACGCTCGCCCCACGGTCCTGGTGCCGGACAGGTCGCGATACCGGGTACCCGGAAGGTCACTAGCCTATGCATGTGGACCGACCGACGATCCCGGCCTCGCGCCTCGCCGATCTCATCAGTGCCGCCGCGGCGGTGACCGGACAAACCGAGCTGACGGCCGTGCTGGAAACCGTTGTCGCAACGGCCAAGGAACTCACCGGTGCGCCGTTCGGTGCGCTCGGTGTCGTCAGCGAGAAAGGGCAGCTGATCCAGTTCGTCCATCAGGGCGTCCCGGAGGAGATCGTCGAGATGATCGGCGGCCCGCCGGAGGGCAAGGGGCTGCTCGGCGCAGTCACGTGGCAGCCCGACCCTATCCGGCTCGACCGCACGCAGACGCAC
The DNA here is from genome assembly GCA_013152275.1 of Actinomycetota bacterium. Taxonomy (NCBI): domain Bacteria; kingdom Bacillati; phylum Actinomycetota; species Actinomycetota bacterium. The sequence goes on from JAADGS010000092.1 coordinate 33,494, forward strand.
CCACGAGCGACCGGGTTTCCCGATCATCACCCCAAGTTCGAAGGTTTTCTCGGCACGTCGATCCGTATCGGCGAAGACATCTTCGGCAATCTCTACCTGGGAGCGTCCGACGGCGGCTTCACCGAGCAGGACGAGACGCTGATTCGCGCGCTGGCCCTCATCGCGGGGTCCGCCATCTCCACGATCCGCGTTCAGGCGCGTCTGCGCAGGGCAGCGGTCCTCGAAGACCGCCAGCGCATCGCCCGGGATCTGCACGACTCCATCATCCAGGATCTCTTCGCCGTCGGTCTGTCACTCCAGGCGTTGACCGCCAAGCTGGTCGACCAGGAGATGCGGGAGCGCCTCGAAGAAGCCGCTTCGCACCTCGATGCTTCGATCACCTCGTTGCGACGGTTCATCTTCGATCTCCGCCCCCCGACGTTGGGCGCGCGCAACCTCAAGGACGAACTCTCCGAGCTGCTGGGGCGGCTCGCCGTCCCCTACGAGGCGAGCATCGGGATCGGCGTCACCGGGCCGGTCGACGACCTGCCCAATGAGATCATCGAAGACACGCTCCACATCATCCGGGAGGCGGTGAGCAACGCGTTGCGGCACTCCGGAGCGGATGTCGTGAGTGTCTCGGTGAGCCGCGGCATCGATCGGCTGGTCCTCGCTGTCTCCGACCGTGGGAAGGGGTTCGATCTCGAAACCGTCACACGGGGAATGGGTCTCGACAACATCCGCAGCCGTGCCGAAACGGCGGGTGGAGAAGCCGACATCACCAGCCGTCCCGGTGGGGGGACGACCATCCGGGTCGTGCTTCCCCTGTAGGCGGACCGACTGCGCACGGACCATCTCGCGGAGTACGATTGCCCTGAACCAAGTAAAGGACGCCATGCAACTCGACGAGCAATCCAAGAAGACCGTCCTTCCCCGGCTTCGCCGCATCGAAGGCCAGGTGGCCGGGATCATCCGCATGATCGAGGACGGTCGCGAATGTACCGAAATCCTCACGCAGGTGGCCGCCGCATCGAAGGCTCTCGACAAGGTCGGATTCAAGCTTCTCGCCGCCAACCTCACACGCTGCATTCTCGAAGATGCGGACTTCAAGGACACGGCTTCTCTGGAGAAGCTCTTCATGACCCTCGCCTGAGGAGACCGGCCGAATCGCTTCGCCCGCCGCACGCGGCAGCACGACATCGGGACCCCACTCCAACCGTTCTCGTGACGCTTCACGGGAATAATCCGGCCCAACCGTCACGAGAACGGGGTTGGTGGGGTCGGATGCGTCCTCAGGACCGCAAGAAGGCTGCAATCCCTTCCAGCAGCCGGTCGATGTCGTCCTCGTCGTTGAAGAAGTGGACACTCGCCCGAACCCCTCCGGTATCGGCGGTGTACCGCTGGGACACGAAGATCCGCTTGGCCAGCAAGAACTCGAGGCACGCGCGATCCCTGTCACGGCTCCCGAGGGAGCACGAGACGATCCCGCTGCGATGCGCCGCTTCGAACGGCGTCTCGAGTCCGACGTCCAGTCGCCTGAAACCTTCGATGAGCCGCCCACCGAGATCCCACACGCGTGCGGCCACCGCATCCATGCCGATCTCGTTGACCAGCTCGACGCTCTTCGCCAAGGCGATGCTTCCCGGATAATTGGCGGTCCCGGCGATCTCGAAACGCTTGGCATCGTCGACGAACTCGTAGGCGCGGTCAGGCGTGATGTCGGGTGTCGAGAAGTATCGACCCCAGCCACCTTCCGGCGGTTGGAGGGCCAGATAACCCCAGCTTGCCGGGTCGAGTTGGGTCAAGACCCGTTTCGAGAGGTACATGAAGCCGGTCCCCATCGGGGCGTTGAGCCATTTGTGGCCACCGGCTATGAGGAAGTCCACACCATCGAGGTCGAAGGGAACAGCGCCCGCCTGCTGGATACCGTCGACCACGAGCCACGCCCCCACCGAGTGGGCGACTTCGGCCAGGCCGCTCAGATCGATCCGATAGCCATTGCTCCACTGTGTGGAGCTCACGACGATGGCCCGCGTGGACGGGCCCACCTTGGCGGCATAGGCATCCACGTCCGCCACGCCGTCACGATGACGTACGAACCGCAGTTCGACCCCGTTCTGCGCGGACAACTTCGCGAAGGGGATGGCCACCTGAAGGAACTCGAGATCACACATGACGATGTCGTCACCGGCCTGCCAGGGAATCGACTGGGCCGCGATATTGAGGCCGTGGGTCGTGCTCTCGATCTGAGCGATCTGATCGACGCCACAACCGAGCATCCGGGCAACCTCTCGGGTCGCCTGCTCCCGTTGCTGATCCATCCAGATGTGATGCTCGGTGGCGGAGTCGGCCTCCGGTCTCACCAGCCGTGACGAGAACTGCCGAACCGCTTCGTGTGCACGCCGGGGCAACAGGCTCACACAGGCCGCGTCGAGAAACGTCCGATCGTCAAGGCCCGGGAACTCCGCTGCAACCGACACCCAGTCTGTCATGACAATCTCCTTCGATAGCAGGTGAATCCTATCCGTTTCGTCCAAGATGAAACCCTCATGGCACGGCCGCATCGATGGCCCGTGGCCGGTGTGGACCACCCGCCCATCGGATGCAACTCGACCCGCTCGCGTCGATGCGCCGTCTCGCAGTTCCGGGCGCAACGGAACCGCCGACTCATCGTGCGCGAGAACGAAGCAACGGCCACTTGAGTTCGTGTCCTCCGGTGATTCCGTCGGGTCGGAAGAGCAGGACGAGCAGCATGACGAGCCCCAAGGTCACCAGACGGGTTCCCGTGGGCAGATTGATCGTGTGCCCCACCAGTGTCACCCCGTTCTCCATCTCGATCAGAAGGGCACTGAGGCCGGCGACGAACACGGCCCCGATCACCGCACCCCAGAGGCTTCCGATCCCACCGACGACGAGCATGGCCAGTGTGACGAAAGTGAGGTCGAGGAACACCTGCTCGGTCGTGATGCTGCCCAGCAGGTGCACGAGCAGTCCCCCGCTGAACCCCGCCAAGGCTCCGCTCAGCGTGAACGCGAGGAGCCGCTGGCGGTGAACTTCGATGCCCGACCCCTCGGCCGCGGCGAGGTCCTCCCGAGTCGCCCTCAGCATCCTGCCCCACCGTGAACGCTGGTAGACGAAGGCAATCCCCATGACCAGCAACACACCGACCGTCGCCTGCACGAAGCCGGTCGTCGCCGGAACCAGAGCCAGCGTCTTGGCGCCCGGACCGATGTACTCCCAGTTCCGCAGCACGTTGTGCGTGATGATGAGGACGGCGAAGGTCCCGATGCCGGCGGAAAGCCCGTTGAGACGCATCAGCGGGATCCCCACCCAGAAGGCATAGATGCCTCCGACCAGCGCCGCCAGGATCAGGGATTCGACGTTGTTCAACTGGAGGTGGGCCAGAAACGGCGCCATGTTCGAAAACGTCGACGGTTTCACGGCGACGGGCACGGTGGCGAGACCCGCGGCGAAGGCACCGACGGCGGCGAAACTGATGTGACCGAACGAGATCACACCCGAGTTCCCGACAAAGACGTAGATCGACAGGACGATGGCGGTCGTCACCAGCACCGACCGGAACTGCAGCTGCAGCGTCGCGGATGTCACGCTCCCGACGAGTGCGACGATGACAACGAGCAGAGCGGGTCCGACGAGCTGCCACGTTCGTGAGGGCCGGGTCATACGCGCTCCGTGTTCTGACTCCGACCGGCGAACAGCCCGGCCGGTTTGACGAGCAGGACGGTGATCACGAGAGCGAACAGCACGCTGTTGAGGAACACCCGTTGCGAACCGGGCAACGCCACGCTGATCAGCACGGTCGCAACTCCGATCGAGAAACCTCCGAGCGTCGCCGGCACGAGTCGATCGATCCCACCGACGACGACGCCGACGAGCGCCGGGATGAGCACCTGGAACCCGAACGTGGGCGTGACCAACGGTCGCTGAACCGCGAGCGCCAGGGTGACGACTCCGGCCAGCACCCCGCCGAGAAGGAAGGCCGCTCGAACCACACGCGTGGTCGGGACCCCGAGGAGCTTGGCCATCCGAACGTCTGCAGCCGCCGCCCGCATCTGCAGTCCCAGGTCGGTGCGCCGCAGAAAGAGTGCCATGGCGGCCAGGGAGAGACTCCCCACGACCAGACCGACGAGCGTGATCCATCTGACCTGGAGCGGGCCGATGCGGAACGCCTGGTTCAGCCCGGAGAGGAAACCGATGTTCCCGCCCTGGGCGCCGAAGACGACGAGGGCGACATTCTGCAGCAGGAACGACACCGCGAACGTCGCGACGAGCATCGTGGCGGGTGCGACATTCTTCAGTGGTCGATAGACGATCTCCATCAGTGCGGCGAGCGCGACGACCACGCCGACGGCGATCACCGCCCGAAGGCCGGTTGGAAGATCCTTCGTGAGAAACAGCGCGTAGGCACCTGCGGTGATCAATTCGCCGTGTGCGAAGTTCACCAGGCGGATGACCCCGAATACGAGACCCACCCCCATGGCGACGAGTGCAAACAGCGTGCCGAGGGCGATGGCGTCCGGGATCGCCTGGACGATGCTCATGAGCCGAAGTATGCCGACGCCATCGCATCGACATCCATCTCTTCATTCGGTCCGAGTGTCATCACGAACCTGCCATTGCGCATCACGTGGGTTCGATCCGCGAACTCGACGGCGAGTTGTGCCCGCTGTTCCACGAGCAGGATGGCGACGCCGCGATCCCGAACCTCGGCAAGGGCGCCGAAGACGTCTGCGACGACCGAAGGAGCCAGACCGAGCGACGGTTCATCGAGGAGGAGGACACGTGGCCGGCTCAGCAACGCTCTCGCGATCACGAGCATCTGCTGCTGACCGCCCGAGAGGACGCCTGCGAGATCTTCCCGGCGTTCGGCCACCACCGGGAACAGCTCTTCGACCCAGGCCATGTCGTCGGCCAGGGAGTCCGGCGTCGGCCTGCCGAGCGCTCCGAGTCGAAGGTTATCTCGGACCGTGAATTCGGGAAACACGTGGCGACCCTCCGGCACCAGCGCGATCCCGCGCCGGACGATCTGTTCGGTCGGGACCCCGAGAATGGAATCGCCGTCATAGAACACGTCGCCCCGGTCGGGTTTCACGACGCCGGTCACTCCGAACAGCAGCGAGGACTTTCCCGCGCCGTTGGGACCGATGAGACCCACGACCTCGCCCGCGCCGATCGACAGCTCGACACCGTCGACCGCTCGAACGGGTCCGTACCTCACCAGCAGATCGGAGATCTGCAGCAGCGCGTCAGCCACCGGCGACTCCCGATGGGATCGTTCCCAGATAGGCGGCCACCACCTCGGGATGGCGTCTGATCTCGTCCGGACTGCCGACGGCCAGGGTCCGGCCCTCTTCGAGCACATGGATCCGATCGCAGACCTGAACGATGAGGTCGAAATTGTGCTCGATCAGGAGTACCCCTGCCTCTTGTACTTCTCTGACCGTCCGCACGACCTCTGCGAACGCCGGTATCTCTGCCTCGTCGAGTCCCGCGGCAGGCTCGTCGAGCAACACGAAACTCGGATGCGTGGCCAGCGCCCGTGCGACACCGAGTTTCTGCTCCTCACCGTGCGGGAGCGCATGGGCCAGCAGCTCTGCCACATCCGACAGATCGAGCAGCCGAAGGAGGTTGTCTGCCCGTTTCGCCGCCTGCCCCGGCGTCGCGCCCGCTCCCAGTGCGCTCACCTCGATGTTCTCGCGTACCGACAGACCCCGAAAGGTCCGGGCGTGTTGAAAGGTCCGAGCGATCCCCATCCTGACCCGGTTGTGGGCCGCGACGGCCGTAATGTCCTCATCGTCGAGCCGGATTCGACCATCGGTCGGCTGATCGAACCCGGTCAGGATATTCACGAGTGTCGATTTGCCGGCGCCGTTGGGACCGATGAGCCCCACGACCTCGTTGCGTCCGATGTCCAGGTCGACGTCCGACAGCGCCACCAGCCCCGCGAAGGTCCGGCTGATCGAGACGGCCCGCAGGTTCAATGCGGGCCGTCTCTCATCAACCGCAGAGGCGGCTGAGGCGATTGCGTTCATGCTCAAGGAATTGTCGCAGGTGAGGTCGCCGAAAGCACGTCCACGACCGCGTGCTCCCCGTTGGTGATGCGGATCACCCGATATGGGCGGCCGAACACCGTGTGGGTGTCTTTCGAGAAGGAGATCGGTCCGGCAACCCCCGGGAAGTTCTTGAGGTTCTCCAGGAAGCCGGCGAGTGCCTGCCCGTCGGTGCCACCGGTCGCCTCGATCGCCGCGGCTATGGCCTTTGCGGCATCGGCTCCGCCGACGAATCCACCGGTGGTGGGTTTCGAACCCGCCGCATCCATCCGTGCGATCAGATCGGTCACCTCGGGAGAAGGATCATCACCGAACACGGACGCATACGTCACGTAGTAGAAGTTCGACAGGTCCTTCGGCACCCAGTACGCACCGTCGCACGCCCAGGAGCAGAGAATGGGCTTGTTGTCGGCCAGACTCCGGTCCGCGGTCACGAATCCGGGCAGATCGTTGAAACTGGTCGAGATCGCCACGACGTCGGCCTGGGTGTTGGCTACGGACGATGCCACGTTTCCGATGGTCCCGTCACCGTTGGTGAAGTTCTCCTCCAGAACGATCTCGCCGCCAAGCTCGACGAACCGCTGCTTGAACGCATCGACGACATTCTGGAAGTACACCAGCATGTTGTCGCGAACGATCACGGCCGTCTTCCATCCCTGACCGATGGCATACTCGGCCATCGCCGCGCCCTCGTCCTGAGCCTCGTTCCCGAAGCTGAATGCGAGATTCCCCGCCTCGCCGAAGCGCTTGGGTCCCATCTGGTCGGTTCCGATGCACGGCGCCACGGTCAGCAGACCGGCCTCGAGACCGACCTGGATCGCCGGAGTGGCGATGTCGACGTCGCACGTCACCCAGATCACGCTGGCGCCGTCCGCCACATCTCCTGTCGCGGCCGCCTTGTACTGCTCTGCCACGGCCTGAGTATCCGTTTGGACGAACTTGAACTGGCGGCCATCCACGCCACCCGCCGCATTCGTGTCATCGAAGATCAGCTTGCCCGCCAGGGCGGCCGGTGCATCGAACGGAGCCATGAAGCTCGTGAGGTCGATGGCGGCGCCGACCATGATCGGCTTTGCGGGAACGGTGGTCGTCGTAGCCTCCGTCGTGGCCGTCGTGGCCGTTGTCGTGGCCGTCGTGGCCGCTGTCGTGGCCGTCGTGGCCGCTGTCGTGGCGGTCGTGGTGGCTGTCGATCCGCCACTGCACGCAGCCGCCAACAACGCCATCGCCACCACCATGATTCCGATCAAACTCCGCATGCGCATTTGGCCTGCCTCCTCTCCGATGACCACGTCGGCCGGCCGTCCGGATGACTACTGGCCGAGTGGACTGTATCACAGGAATGATAACATTTCATCAAATATCAAACATAGTCCCAACTCGAGCGGGCTCAAATGGCCTCCCGGCGATGTGACCGGACCGTCGGCGGGCGGTCGCGATCCCGGAGGGCACTCCGACACCGCAGCCCCTCAGGCGAGCAGATCGCGATTGCGGCGCAGCGCATCGAGAAGACGGGCCACGTCCTCCTGCGAGTTGTAGCCATGACACGACACTCTCAGGTTGCCGTCCCGGGACGAGGTCACGATCCCCTCGGATCCCAGCCGGTCGACGAGCACGTCCACGTCCGCCGCCGCAATCGCGACCATCGGGCCTCTCGGCTTCGCCGAGCTCGGTGTGACGACGCGCGCCGCCATCTCCTCGACCCCGGCGATCAGCGCACTCGTCAATCCGGCGATATGCCGTTCGATGGTGGCCACGCCCACGTCGCGAATCATCTCGATGCCGGCCAGCCCCGCGTAGATCGCGGGAATCGGCGGCGTGCCGGTCTGGAAACGGCGAGCCGTCGTCGACGGGCTGTAGTCGCCGACATCCATGGCGAACACGTCCTCGTCGGCGAACCATCCGGTCGCCGTCGGAACGATCTCCTCGATGAGATCGCTGCGGCAGTAGAGGAAACCCAGACCCGCCGACCCGAGCAGGTACTTGAGCGCTCCCGTGACGAGGAAATCGACACCCAGGCGTTTCACGTCGATGTCCACGGCCCCGATGGCCTGATAGGAATCGAGCAGGACCGGCGCACCGGCTGCACGTGCGAGCGCGACGATGCCTTCGACGTCGCTCCTCGCCCCATTCCGGTAGCAGACGTGCGTCACGGCGACCAAGGCGGTCCGTTCGTCGATCACTCCGGCGAACGACTCCGGCCGGAGCACGCCGTCCTCCGCCGGGACGTGGACCACCTCGAGCCCGCGTCGTTCCTGCGCATGCATGATCTGACCGATCGTGGGGAACTCGAGATCCGTGGTGACGATGCGATTCCGTGCCGGATCGAGAGGGAAGCCGCCGATCAGGCTGCTCACCCCGGCCGACACCGACGTGGTCACCGCGATCTCGTCGGAGGTCGCTCCGATGAGTCGTGAGAACGCCGTTCGCACCGCCTCTTCCTGCTCGATCCAGTACTCCCAGGGAGATCCCTTCTCGTCCCAGTCCTGAAGAAACCGACGATACGCCTGTGCGGCGGCATCAGACTGGGCTCCTTGCGAGCACGAGTTGAAATACGTCTTGCGCGCCAGGATCGGAAACCGGGAACGCCATTCTGTCAACATCGGGTCGGACATCGCCCTTACTCCTTTGGCTTCATGCTCCGAGATACGCCTTCCGAAGCTCTTCATTGTCGAGGAGTTCGTCAGCCCTCCCCTGCAGTACGATGCTGCCCGTCGACAGCACATAACCTCGATCGGCGATCGAGAGTGCGATGTTCGCGTTCTGCTCGACGACGAGTATGCCGACGCCGGATCGGTGCACCTCGTCGATCAACCGAAAGCTCTGCTCCACGAGCACCGGGGCCAACCCCATCGACGGCTCATCCATCAACAGGAGCCGCGGGCGTGACATGAGGGCGCGACCCATCGCCAACATCTGTTGTTCGCCGCCCGACAGCGTCCCGGCGAGCTGCGAGCTGCGCTCGCGCAGCAGGGGGAACAACGCATACACCCTCTCCAGGTCCTCGCTGTGATCACCCCGCCGCAGATACGCCCCCATTTCGAGGTTCTCCAAGACGGTCATCGGCCCGAACACCCGCCGGTTCTCGGGCACGATCGCCATCCCGAGTTCGATGCGTCGACTCGTCGTCCACCGTGTCACATCACGGTTCTCGAAGCGCACGCTTCCCTTTCGGGCCGGGACCAGTCCGAGAATCGTCTTCAACGTCGTCGACTTGCCCGAGGCGTTTCCTCCCAGGAGGCACACGAGCTCGCCCGCCCCGACCCGCAGCGACACGCTCTGAAGGATATGGATCTCGCCGTAGTAGGTGTCGATCCCCTCCAATTCGAGAAGTGGCTCTTCACTCATCCGCATCCAAGCCCTTGCGGCCGAGGTAGGCCTCGATCACCCGTGGGTCGCCGGCCACCTCGAGAAATGTCCCCTCGACGAGCTTCTCACCATGATCGAGCGCGGCCACCCGGTCCGAGATCCCCTCGACCACATGCATGTCATGTTCGATGACCAGAATCGCGTGGCCACCTTCATCACGAAGCCGGCCGATGAGGTCGGTCATCTCATTGGTCTCCGCGGGATTCATGCCCGCCGCCGGCTCGTCGAGAAGGATCAGCTTCGGCTCGGTCATGAGCGCTCGGGCGATCTCGAGACGCCGCCGGTTCGCATACGAGAGGCTGTACGCGGGCTGCTCAAAGCGATAGCCGATCAGACGAGACCCGAAGAATGCCAGCTTCCGCTCGGCCTGTTCCCTGATCTCCTTCTCCTCCCTGCGGGCACCCGGCGTGCCCAGGGCGCTCGCCCACCATGGCGAACGGGTTCTCCCGAACGCACCCACCATCACGTTGTCCCTCACCGAGATGTTGAGAAACACGCGAAGCGACTGGAAGGTTCGGGCGATGCCGGCATCGGCAATCACATGCGGCTCGAGCCCGACGATGCTCTCCCCGTCGAGAAGGATCTCGCCTTCATCCGGGCGGTACACGCCGGTGATGAGGTTGAACATCGTCGTCTTGCCCGCGCCGTTCGGCCCGATGACGCTGACGATCTCGCCCGGCATGACCATGAGATCGAGATGCTTGATCGCGGCCAGTCCGCCAAACCCCTTCGAGACATCCCGGAGCTCGAGCATCGGACCCATCAGACGATCTCCACGCGCGGTTTTCCCAGGAGTCCTTGCGGCCTGATCGCCATCATGACGACGAGCAGGACCCCGAAGATCAGCTGGCGTGTGATGCTCGGCTCGGTGACGAGCCGGTTCTCCCACACGAACACGGCGAGATACACCACGGGGATCAAGAGCGCCGTTCGCCACGGTTCGATCGCGATCACCGCGGTGAGCACCAGGATCACGAGGAGCACGAACGCCAGATTCGCCACCCAGAGTTTCGTCGGTGCCAGCTGCACCAGCCACCGACCGAAGAGACGGCCGATCCCGCTTCCGTCCTGTGGGCCCGCGATGACCTCGGGCCACCAGGTCGCCGTCATGAGGCGCACGCCGAGGCCGAGGGCCAACGTCCCCACTCCGACCACCACCAGTCGCCGGCGTGGACGCAGCCAGATGAGGCCGCCTGCCAGCAGCGCCCCGTAGAAGAGCACCCTCCCACCGCCCGGGATCCGCAGGATCTCGGGGATCGCGCCGATGACCACGGCGCCAAACACCGCGCCGGCGATACTTCCCGACCCGCCGAGTATCAATGCCGCGTAGACGACGATCAGCAACGTGACCGTGAAGTTCTGGGGGAACACGCCGGTCTGCACCGCGGCGAAGACCGTTCCTGTCAGCCCCGCCACGGCGGCGCCGATCGCGTACGCCATGACCTTCATCCGTGCGACCGGCACCGTCATGTGCTCTGCCGCCAGAGGATCCTCACGTATGGCCATCCACGCGCGCCCGGTGCGGCTGTGTTCGAGACGGACGAGGCCCGAGATCATCACGATGATCAGGCCGAGGAGAAGATAGTAATAGTCGCTCACACGTTGAAAATGGAGTCCCAGAATGCTCATCGGATCGACACCGGCGATACCGTTCGGTCCGCCGGTGATCGACAGTGTTCGGTCGATGAAGGGAAGCCGCAGCCGATCGAGGTTGAGGGTCAGCTCGACGAACACCTGCAGGAAGAACAGCGTCAAGATGGCGAGATAGTCGCCGGAGAGCCGCCGCGTCGGAAGACCGAGAAGATACCCGATGACGCCCATGGCGATCACCACGATCCCGATCACCGCCAACGTCGGCAGATGAATACCAAACTGGTCCGAGGCAAGAAAGGCGTATCCGTACGCACCCATCCCGTAGTACGCGACATACCCCAGATCGAGCAATCCGGTCCACCCGACGACGATGTTGAGGCCCAGGGCCAGCAGCATCAACAACAAGACGTTGACACCGACCCGCACGAGGAACTCGGACCGGAGCAGCAAGGGATATGCCACGGCGACGGCCCCGACCACCAGGGGAACCCACCGACGACCCGAGCCGCCGATGCGCCGGCGGAAGAGACCGAGACCTCCGGAATCCTCGTCGCGCCGGGCCTCGACCGAGTCCACCCACTCGTCGCGGCCTATGCCCGGCATGATCACACCTTCACGATCTCGGATCGGCCGAAGAACCCGACCGGTCGCACCAGAAGGAAGATGATCAGGAGACCGAATACGATGAGGTTCTGGAACGTCGAGGAGATGTACCCGGCGGTGAACGACTCCGCCATCCCGATCAGGAGACCCCCCAACATCGCTCCGGGGATCGACCCGATTCCACCGATCACCGCGGCGGTGAATCCCTTGAGGCCGGCCACGAAGCCCATGAAGTGGAACACCCGGTTGTACACCAGTCCCATCATGACGCCCGCGGCACCCGCAAGGGCCGAACCGATGAGGAACGTCGCCACGACGACCCGATCGACGTCGACCCCCATCATGGCGGCGGCCTCCATGTCGAACGACGTCGCACGCATCGCCCGTCCAAGTCGCGTTCTGTTGACGAGAAGCTGCAGTGCCACCATCAGCACGACGGCCGAGACGATCACAATGATGCGAACGAGCGACACGTGCACGGGTCCGATCTGGATCCCGGTCCTCACATCGATCATCGACGGAGTGTTGTAGGAGCGGAACTGCGCCCCGAAGAGCAGCAGGGCGACGCTTTCGAGGAAGAACGACACGCCGATGGCGCTGATCAGTGGAGCGATGCGCGGAGCCCGGCGCAGCGGTCGATAGGCGAACCGCTCGATGGCCACGCCGAGAACTCCTGCAAAGACCATCGCCACCACGAACATGAAGATGACCAGCAACACGACCGGAATGGTGGGAGCCTTCGGGCCACCGAACGTGATCAGCACGCCGTAGCCGGCAAAGGCCCCCATCATGTAGATGTCACCGTGTGCGAAGTTCAACAACTTCAGGATGCCGTAGACCATGGAGTACCCCAGGGCGATCAGCGCATACACACTGCCCAACGTCAAGCCGTTGACGAAGAGCACCAAGAAGAACTCCATGGTCTTGGCGTCGTTCAGCCGGCAACCAGGGTGTACGCCCCACCCTTGATCTGGAAGATGAAGAACTTCGCTCCCTCGAGATCACCGTTGCTCGTGAACTTGATGGGCTGTCCGAGAATCGACGTAGACAGGTCGGTCGCGCCGATCGCGGCAACCACCGCTCCTCGACTCAACGCGGTCCCGGAATCGCACACGCTCTTCATCGCGGTCATGACGACATTGGCGGCAGCGAAGGTGGGGGGACCGAACGTCCCGAACTCGCCGTACTGCTTCCCATAGTCGTCGACCAGTGCTGCATCGGCCGAGATGTTCTTGATATCTGGAGCGAACGCCGAGACGTATGCCCCTTCGATCGTGAAGTCCTGCGGAGAGAACAACCCGTCCGATCCGAAGATGATCGCCTTCTTCCCTTGGGCTTGCATCTGCTGGCCGAAGAGTTCCGCATTCGCCGCAATCTGCCAGGGAAGGAACACAACATCCGTGTCGGCCGAGATCTTCGCCACGAGAGACGAGTAGTCGGTCTGGTCCCGACTCACCGAGTCGCGGGCGACGGTCACGTTCGCGGCATCGAGGGCCGCTGCAACCGCATCCGCGAGGCCGGTGGAGTACGAAGTCTGATCGTCGATGATGAAGACCTTCTTCGCTCCGAGCTGCGACATCATGAAGTTGGCATCCGTCGGCCCCTGAACGTCGTCACGCGGAACCACCCTGAAGAATGTGGGATAGGTGCCGTCGGTCAGGTCCGTCCTCGTCGCCGACATCGATACGAAGGCGAGATCGGCCTTTGTGAACAGGGGTCCGATCGCCTGCACGCTCTGGCTGCCGGCCGGTCCGACCACTCCCATGACATCCGCCGACGAGACGAACTGCTGGGCCACCGTCGAGGCCTGGGCCGGATCCAACTGTGTGTCACCCTCGACGATCTCGAACTCCGTGCCGTTGGCGGTATTGAACCGGTCCACTGCGAACTTCGCCCAGTTCAGCTGCTCGACCCCGATCGAAGCCGCAGGCCCGGTGATCGGCGCCATCACACCTATCTTGGCGACACATGCCGTGGCCATCGTCGTTGTCGTCCCTGCGGTCGTCACGGTGGATGCGGGGGCCGCCGTCGTCGTGGGGGCCGCCGTCGTCGTGGTCGTCGCCGTCGTCGTGGTCGTCGTGCCGCCTGTGCTACAGGCCGCTGCAACGAGCGCGAGCACAGCGATGAATCCGAGTATCCGTTTGTTCATGCCCAACCTCTCCTTCCGTACTCCTGACGCACCATTCGATGCGCCGCATCCGTGGATCGCCGATTCGATGGATGGAGCACATCCGTGGTGATCCGCGCCGGCAACCAGGTACCGAATTACGCGGACCAAGTTTGAGCAAGTATCATAGTATCATATCGTTCTTACGACCGAGGGCAGAACGACCGAGGACAGAAGGGCAGGGCAGCATCGTGTCGGTACCGTTTCGAGTAGGAGTGATGCAGCTCACGATGGAGCCACTCGAGGAGATCCTCGATCATGCCCGAGCCGCCGACGCCGCCGGCATCGACACCCTCTGGCTCGCCGAGGCCTATCCCTGGTGGCGCAAGCACGGCATGGAAGCCCGGTCCTCCACCGCTCTCTCCCCCGTCATCGCCCGCGAGACCTCGAAGATCGCCATCGGATGGGGCATCATCTCCCCCTATACGCGCCACCCACTCCAGATCGCGATGGAGGCGCGCGTCGTCCAGGAGGCGGCGGGGCCCGGCCGGTTCCTCCTCGGCCTGGGAGCATCGAAGATCTTCATGAAGGAGGTGGCCTCCGGCGGTCGCACCGCTGCACGGCCACTCGCGGCCATCCGAGAAAGCATCGAGATCATCCGGGCCACGCTGTCCGGCAGCGCCCTCGAGTTCGACGGAACGGCGTTTTCGGCCCACATTCCCGCCCTGGCACCCGAAGCGGACGCGCCCGTGTGGCCGGTACCGATGTACATCGCCGCCACCGGACCGAAGATGCTCGACATGGCCGGTGAGATCGCCGACGGGGTGCTGACCGCCAGTATCACCACTCCCGAATTCGTCCGATACGCCAAGGAGAAGGCTCGCATCGGTGCGCTCCGGGCCGGTCGCGACATCGACGACATCGACATCGGGTGCACCATCGTGGCAAGCATCGACGAGGATCGGGATCGAGGTCGTGACGGTGCGCGCGAGATCGCGGGGATGTATCTTGCCAACAAGGTACAGAACATTCGCGGGTCCGCCGATGTCCTCCTCGAGAAGGCCGGGCTGACCTTCGACGAGATTCGCCCGGTCGCGGCCGCGATGGAACGCGGGGGGCGTCTGGCTGCGAAAGAAGAGGTCACCGACGAGATTCTCGACAAGGTCCATCCCATTGCCGGCACACCGCAAGACTGTGTCGCCGCCATCGAGGAGTACCGGGCGGCAGGTTGCACCCACATCATGCTGGAACTCTGGGGTGCCGACCGTGTGCGCCAACTCGAGCTGTTCGGATCAGACGTGCTACCCAAGGTAAGGGCAGTCGAATGATCCCGGCCGACGCGATCCGCCTCGTCGGTGAGGCGGTGGACCGAGACCGACTCGTCGAAACGGCCATGGAACTCGTTGCCATTCCCAGCCCGACCGGCCGGGAAGAGGAGGCAGCCGCCTACCTCTGCACCGTCTTCTCCGATCTCGGGCTCACCACGATCCAACAGCGAATCGAGCCCGGGCGCGCGAACGCGGTCGGCCGGCTCGCCGGGGCGGGCGTCGGGCGATCGCTCATGTTCAACGGACACCTCGACACGTCCTATTCGGGGGACGAACCGTGGTTGAAAGGCCCAGGTTTCAAGCCGGATCCGATCATCCGAGACGACGCCATCCTCGGGCTCGGGATCATGAACATGAAAGGTTCGGTCGCATGCTACGTCGAAGCCGTCCGTGCGATCCTCGACGCCGGCATCCGACTCGAGGGCGATGTCATCGTCGCCGGCGTCGCCGGAGAGATCGAAAAGGCGGAATGGAGCGATGCCTTCAAGGGTGCCGAATACCGCGGGTACGGAGTCGGGACGCGCCACCTGGTGACCCACGGCGTCCTCGCCGATGCCTGCGTGCTCGGCGAGCCGACCGAGGAGAAGGTCGTCCTCGGGCATTTCGGAACGATGTGGGTTCGCATCTCGACGCAAGGACCCTTCTTCCACTCCGCCTACAGCCAAGGCCGAATCCGCGAGAACTCGATCATCCGGATGCAGAGCGTCCTGGATGACATCACCGCGTGGATCCCCTCCTGGGAGAAACGATCCACCTTCCACGGTGTCCCGGGTGTCGTCAACATCGGAGCGATCCGAGGAGGGTTCCCGTGGCGCGTCAGTCGAACTCCACACCAGACGGATCTGTTCCTCGATGTCCGTGTCCCACCGACCATGCCGATGAAGGCTGCGGAGGCGGCGATCCGCGAGCTCGTACACGACCTCGATGAACGCCACCCGGAGTCGGGCATCGGGATGGAGGTCTACGTGACCGCCTGTGGAGCCGAGATCGATGCGGACCACCCCATCGTGGCGGCCATCGACCAGGCGCATCGAACGGCCTTCGGGAACGCTCCCGAGTACGGCTACGTGCGCTGGGCGTCCGACGCCTCCACGCTGCAGCGATACGACGTGCCGGCCGTGAACTACGGTCCGATCTCGTCGGCCCTTCCAGGGCCCGAAGGCGAGAGCGTTCCGATCGAGTCTCTCGTCAACATCGCGAAATCGTATGCAATGACAGCCGTCTCCTTCTGTGGGGTGAAAGCATGAAACTGATCACGTTCGACGACCCGACCGGTACACGACACCCCGGTCTCATTCGCGACGATCGTGCAGTCGCCATCGATGCGCCCGACATGCGAAGCGTGTTCGAGAACGGCAACGCCCAGGGAGATGCGGCGAACAGCCGAGGCCCGTCCTGGCCGCTCGCCGATGTCACACTCCGGGCGCCGATCATCCCGAAGAAGTTCTTCCACACCGCCGGGAACTTTCGGGAGCACGAGGACGAGTCGAAGCGAGTCGGCTGGTCGCACGAGATCGCCCCATGGATCGTGTTCTTTCAGAATGTCGATGCCATCATCGGGCCGGACGAACCGATCATCTACCCCTCCCACCTCACCTCGGAGCTCGACTACGAGTTGGAGCTCGCGATCGTCATCAAGAAGGCAGGCAAGCACTTCGGCCCCGAGGAGGCCGAGGACTACATCGGCGGCTACCTGATCTTCAACGATGTCACGGCTCGTGACATCCAGCGAGTCGAGATGAAATCGGGTGTCTTCAGCTTCTGCAAGGCGATCGACACGTTCTGCCCGATCGGTCCGTGGATCGTGACGCCGGACGAGCTCGGAGACCCGCGCCAACTGGACATGCTGCTTCGCGTCAACGGAGAGACACGGCAGAAGTCACACTCCTCCAACATGACGGTCACGATCCCCCAGATCATCGCCCACTACTCCCCGCTCGGATACAGCCCCGGCGACATCGTCTCGACCGGGACGGTGGCAGGCGTCGCCGCGTTCCGAGCCGATGCAGAGGACTTCTACCTGCAACCGGGTGATCAGGTCGAATGCGAGATCGAGAACATCGGGATTCTCGCGAACCCGATCATCTCGTGGGAACAGGCGTACGGAACCCCACCGCCGGCGACCAGGAGGCCAGGACCGTGACCTATCCGATCGACACCACGAAACTCGACCGGGTTCGGGCGTTGATGGCCGGCGACGGTCTGGATGCGCTCGTCGTTCGAGCTCCCGACAACGTCTGCTACCTGACCAATTACTGGCCGATGAAGGGCTATGCCATGGCGGTCTTCCCTCGCGAGGGCGACCCGATCCTCATGGTCCTCGTACCCCAGGAGGAGGAAGCCCACGAGATGGCATGGACCTCCGACATCCACCTCTTCAACGGGTACGATCCCACAGATCCGCGACCACCGGCCGCCCGCTCACTCGACCGAACCCTGGAAGTCCTCCGTGAACGGGGCCTCACGGGGCGAATCGGGATCGAACGGTCCCAACTCTCCCAGGGCGCGGATCGGATGGCTGGAGAACCGACCGTGTTCACCGAGGCATACTTCCGTGCCTTCGACGGCGTCGCCGAGGAGGTCGTCGATGCCGTCCCACTCCTCACTCGCGCCCGGCTGATCAAGACCCCCCAGGAGATCGAGCGGATGGGCATCGCCAATGAGCTTGCCGCCCTCGCCCTGGAACATTGCCGGGAGCGCATCCGCGTCGGAATGAGCACCGCCGAACTCGGCGCCCTCTGGGAAGGTCACGTCCACGAGGTGGGCGTCGGGTATGACGACAAGGTGCTCATGGCCCGCGGCTTCTCGCTCGTCTGGTCCGGAGACGGGATCCGCACCTTCACGCCGACCAAGGGGGAGCCTGTCGTCTCCGACGAGCCCACGCTCTTCGAGATCTGGGTCTGTGCCGACGGATACTGGAACGACCTCACGAAGAATCTGCTCGTGGGTACCCTCACTCCCCGCTATGACCGACTCCTCGACGACCTCCTGGCCGTCTTCCGGCGCGCGATCGAGTACGCGAGACCGGGCGTCCCCCTGGCCGGACTCGACCGGATCATTCGGGAAGGCATCGTCGAGGCAGGGTACGATTCGCCCTCTCACCCGGTCTCGCACGGTGTCGGTACCCGAGCACACGAGGCACCATGGCCCCACCAGGCGGGTGAAGGCATGATCGAGGAGGGAATGGTGCTCGCCATCGAACCCGGGACATACTTCCCAGGAGGCGGCGGGCTCCGCCTCGAAGACAACTTCCTCATCACCGCCGACGGTGCCAGAAAACTCTGCCGGTACGAGGACGACTTCCGATGATCGACCGATCCCGAGTCTGGACCGGCACACTCAACGAGAAAGCCATCGATCGTCCTCTCGGTCATGTCGGTATCTACGACACGAGCCTGCGCGACGGCGAGCAGGCCGTCGGGTGCGTCCTCGGCGCCGAACTGAAACTCGAGATCGCCCGTGCACTCGACACACTGGGCGTCGACCGGATCGAGGCCGGCTTCCCGAGAGTGACGCCCGAGGATGCCCGCGCCTACGAGCTCATCATGGCCGATGGCCTCGACGCCGAGATCTGGGGATTCTCCCGTGCGGTCCCCGCCGACGTGGAGCAGCTCACCGAACTCGGCGTCGGTTCTGCGGTCATCGAGGCGCCGGTCAGCGACGGCAAGCTCGCCGCCTACGGCCTCGACCGGGCGAAGGTGACCGAACGGGTCGTTCGGGCGGTCGAATATGCCACCGGGCACGGCGTCACGGTATGTTTCTTCGGAGTCGACGGCTCCCGCGCCGATCCGGTCTTCATGGAACGTATCTATCGGGCGGCGGTGGACGCGGGTGCGGCCGAGGTCGCCATGGTCGACACCCTCGGCGTCGCATCCCCGGAAGCGGTCACACTGCTCGTCGAACGGTGCCGCGCGTGGGTGGGCCCCGACATCCCGATCCACTGGCACGGCCACAACGACTTCGCCCTCGCCGTCGCGGGCTCTCTCGCGGCCGTCCGGGCCGGCGCCTCCTGGGTGCAAGGGTCGATCAACGGAATGGGGGAACGAGCGGGCAACACCGACCTCGGAGAGTTCGCGCTCGCCCTCGAAGCACTCTACGGCGGTTCCACACGACTGCGATTCGAGCGGATGACCGCCGTCGCCGGTCTCATCCAGGAACTCTCCGGCTACGACCTCGCACCGTGGAAGGCGGTCACCGGAAAGAACCTCTTCGTGCGGGAGTCGGGAGCCGTCGCCATGCAGTTTCACGAGCCGGCCGCCGTGGAACCGTACTCCTGCGAACTCGTCGGAGCCGAACGCGGGATCGTCCTCGGCAAGAAGAGTGGAATCGTGAGCATCCGCATCAAAGCCGTCGAGCTCGGCATCGACCTCCCCGACGAACTCGAAGCCGCAGTGCTCGCGGACGTCAAGGCCCTCGGATCGGCCAAACGAGACCTCGTGACCGACGCCGAGTTCCGACATATCGTCGCCCACCGCCAAGAGCAGGGGTGAGCCGATGACCTTGGCGAGGATCTGTGTCGTCGGGGCAGGGACGATCGGCTCGCTCTGTGCCGGCCATCTGGCTCGCGTCGCCGATGTCTCGATCCTCGTGCGGCGCCCGGAGCAGGCCCGAGCACTCAACGGCGCGGGGCTCCGTATCTCCGGCAAGTCGGACTTCACGGTACGCGTGCACGCCACGACCGATCCCGCCACCCTTCCCGAGTTCGACCTTGCCATCGTCGCCACGAAGGCTCCACACGTCGCAACCGCCGTGTCTTCTCTCACCGGACACTCTCCCGATGCCACCGTCATGTCGATACAGAACGGTCTCGGCGTGGAAGAGGTCATCCGTCGCCACGGCCCGTGGCGGCTCATCTCGGCGGTGACCTTCATGAGCGGTACTCGACGTGACGATCGCCACGTCGAGTACGAACTGGACACCGCCACGTGGATGGGGCCCTACGCCGGCACGTCCACACCGCTCCCCGACGTCGAGGACGTCGGGCGTCTGTTCCAGGAAGCCGGGCTCCGTGTCGAAGTGCTCGCCGACCTGCGCCCCGCCCAGTGGTCCAAGCTGATCTTCAATTCCGCAGTCAACGGTGTGGCGGCCGTCACCGACCTCCCGCATGTGGCCCTGTTCGCACGGCGCGATCGTGAGAGCGACCTCGGACATCTCGTCCACGACCTCATGGAGGAAGGCCTACAGGTGGCAGCGGCGCAAGGCCTGACCCTCTGGGAAGACCCGTGGAAGATGAATGTCGAAGCCGTCAGCCGCGGGAGCACACTCGCCGAGGACTACGCACACGTCCCGTCGATGCTTGCCGACGTCCGGGCCGGGCGCCGCACCGAGGCAGACTTCATCCAGGGCTCACTTGTGCGGGAGGCGGCCCTGGCCGGCGTGGCGGTGCCGTTGACCACCGCTCTGTACCGGCTCGTGAAGGCACGCGACCGCTCGTTCGACGACTGAGGAAGGATCGATGTGAAGATCGGGATCATTGGATGTGGCGCAGTCGGAAGCCTGTTCGCCGCACATCTTGCCGCACTCGACGACGTCGAAGTCTGGATCTTCGACGTCTGGCGGGAGCACGTGGAAGCGATCGAGCGCGACGGCTTGCGGCTGACCGGAATCGGAGAGCTTCACACGCGACCACGAGCCACGGCCGACGCGAACAGGCTTCCCGCACTCGACTTCGGCATCGTGGCCACCAAGGGCCTCTACACCCGCGACGCCATCGCCGCATCTGCCCACGCGTTCGCCGATGCCGCCGTCTGCTCGGTGCAGAACGGCGTCGGCAATGAGGAAGTCATCGCCGAGTACGTGCCGCGCGTGATCCGGGGGACGACGTTCCCGGCGGGACGCGTCACCGCCCCGGGTCTCGTGCAGTGGGATGCGGCAGGAAAGACCTGGATCGGCCCCTTCGAGCCGAAACCGGCGTCCATGGAGGATGTCACCCGACTGGCCGAAACGCTGACACGCTCCGGCATGGAGACCGAGGCACTTGCGGATGCTCGCGGAGCACAGTGGACGAAACTCATCTTCAACGCGGCATCGAACGCCCTGTGCTCCTTGACGCACCTCCCCCACGGCCGGGCCGCCCTGCACCCCGACGTTCGCTGGGTGATGGACGCGGTCATCGCCGAGGGCAAGACGGTCGCCGACGCACTCGGCATCACGATGGAGAAGGATCCCGCGGATCTGCTCGAGGAGAGCATCGCCGTCGCACTCGATCACAAGCCGAGCATGCTCCAGGACGTCTCCTCACGGCGCCGCACCGAGATCGATCAGCTCAACGGAGGGATCTGCCGCTTCGGTGACGAGGTCGGGATCGCGACACCGTTCAACCGCACCGCCTGGTATCTCGTCCGAGGTCTCGAAGCCTCGTGGCAACTGGAGGAGACATGACGACGCCCACACCCAGCCGTGCCGAGATCGACCGCCGCCACCGCGTGATCCGTGATGCGCTCGCCCGCGACGATCTCGACGCCCTCGTCGTCGCCGGCTCCGAGTACACCGGCTTCGAGGGGGCAATCCGATGGGTCTCGGGATTTCGGATGGTGCACCGCTATGCGTATGCGGTGGTGCCGCGAGACGGAGATCCGATCGCCGTGTTCCCCACCGAGGCCAGATGGGTGGGCAGGCATGCGGAGTGTTGGCTCGACGAACAGGTCT
The DNA here is from genome assembly GCA_013152275.1 of Actinomycetota bacterium. NCBI lineage: Bacteria > Bacillati > Actinomycetota > Actinomycetota bacterium. Next base: position 55,189 of record JAADGS010000092.1, read on the forward strand.
TCGCGGACATACCCGGTTTGTGGATCCGCCAACTCGCACAGGCACGGGGATGGCGCCGTATCGGCGTGTACGGTGTCAACTTCATCATGCCGGTACGTGACCACGTCGCGCTCACGGCGGGAAACGTCGAGATCGTCGACTACGACGTCGAGTTCGATCTCATCCGTGCGGTCAAGAGCGAGGAGGAGCTCACGTTCGTCCGCTCGAGCTTCGATCTCAACGAGCAAGGATTCTGGGAGGTTCTCGACGCCTACGAACCCGGGAAGACGGAAGCGGAGATCATGGCCCCCGCCGAGGCGTTCTTCGTCGCTCACGGCACCACCCGCACGACGATGAACATGGTCCTTTCGGGCAGGCACGGCACGGCCGGCCCGGAGTTCAAACACCCCGATCCGTCGCGTCCCGTTGCGGCCGACGACCTCCTCCTCTACTCGATCGAGATCGCCGGCCCATCCGGATACTGGGCCGAGTTCGCCCGCCCGATCTGCGCCGGCGGCCTCGCCTCCCCCACGATCGAGATCATGGCCGCATATCAGGACTGTTTCGAGCGGGCCCGCACGACCCTGCGCGCCGGCAACACCGCCCACGACGTCCACACCGCCGTCTTCGGGGCCTTCGCGGGTCTCGACGTCAAGGCGGGCCACGTGACCGGGCATTCGATCGACATGATCATGGTGGCGCATCCGCGCATCGGAGTCGGTGTCGAGACCGTGCTCGAGGAGAACATGATCATCTCCATCCACCCCCACATCGTGACGAACGACGAGCGCCATTGCCTCTACGTGCAAGAGACGTTCCGGGTCACCGCGTCGGGCGGGAAGCAGCTCTCGGGGGTTCCCATCGTGAGCTTCGACGGATCCGAACGAAGGAAGGCGCCGTGACACGCGAAACGGCCCGTGGCCGGCACGCTCAGCTCAACGCCTTGCCGACCAGGTACCCGGAGTTTCCTCCCAGCCCCGGCCCCGGATGTGTCGACGCGCCGATGTGGAAGACGTTCTTGATCGCCGTGCGATGCCCCCGACTACCGGGAAACGGTCGCCAGAGGAGGAACTGATCGATCGTGCACGACCCCGAGTAGGGGTCGCCGCCGACGAGGTTCACATTGAGCGACTCGAGGTCCGCCGGCGAGAATGTCCGGCGGCCGACGACGATCTCATCCAGGTTCTCGATGTGCTCGGCGAGCCGTGCCTGGATGCGGTCGGCGTACGCCTCGCGCACCTCCACGTTCCACCGGCCATCGGCCGGAACGTCGATCTCCCCGGCAGCATCCCCGTCGATCTTCGAGGGCAGCTCCTGGAGCTGGATCCACAGGACCGCACCGCCCTGCGGCGCCCGCGAAGGATCCAGTACCGTCGGCTGCCCGACGACGACCGTCGCACGGGCCGGGAGTAGCCCGCGTTCGGCTTCGTTCACCGCTCGGGAGACCCCATCGAGCCCGTCGGTGAGATGCACCAGGGCGACGCTGCCCATCTCCGGGTCCGACCACACGGGCGACGCGCCGAGCGCGAAGTGGATCTGCATGGCGGCCCTGCCGTACCGGTAGGCGCGAGCCGACCCGGCGACCGCCTCCGGGACGACTTCCGAGGGAAGAAGGCGCCCATAGAGCTGCGTGGGCGTGACGTTGCATACCACCGCATCTCCGGCCTCGTAGACGTCCCCGTCGACCGTGCGCACACCGCCGGCCTTCCCGCCGACGAGAAGGACTTCCGCAACCTCCACGCCGGTCCGCATCACCCCGCCCCGCTCCTCGACCATGGAGCGGAAGACCTCGGTGATCCGTTCACTTCCACCGACCACGACGGGGAGGCCGCCCATCTCGAGGGCGGCGATGATGATCTTGCCGATGAGACCCGAGAACGCCTGGTCCGGCCCGAGCCCGTTGTGAAGAACCCACGGAGCGATGAGAGCCCGCACCGTCTCGGACCGGATATCGCGCTCCAGCCACGCCCGGCAGGTCTCGAGCCCCTCACCAAAGAACGCTGCGACCCCCTTCACACTCCGGCGTCGCGCCTCCTTCATGAGAAGCTTCGCCGTCGAACGCGACCAGATCTCATTCCCGAGGAGACCAAAGGAGATCGCGGCGTCCCGTTCGAGGAACCTGTCCATCGCAGCCGCGAAACGGTCCCCGTCGCCGTCGCCGGCATCGTTCATGCGGCGAACGTTCTCGGCCCGGTCCGTTCCAAAGACGAGGCTGCGGCCATCGGGGAGCAGAACCCCGGTCGGCGTCGTCGTGTTCTCCAAGACGAGCCCCCTGTCATGGAGCTCCTCACCGAGCTCCGCGTAGGCGGGGCCGCCGGTGAACAATGGGTACCACGACGAAAGGACGTCGTGGCTGAAGCCGGGAAAGAGCTCCTCGGTCCGGATGCAGCCGCCGAGGCGCTCGTTGCGTTCGAGCACCGCGACCCGCTTCCCCGCCCGTGCGAGAATCGCCGCGCATACCAGCGAGTTCATCCCGCTGCCCACGATGACGATGTCGTACCGGTCAGCCATGCGTCCTCCCGTTCCCTCGGTTCTCCACCAAGAACGTCACCCATCGCCCGAGTCCCGCCGTGACGGCCCCCGAGGGGGTCGGGCTCACAGAACACGAACGAACTCGACCGCCCGGCTTCTCCGACGACCGTGCAACGATCTGCATCGAGGACACCCCAGGATCGGCGTGTCCCTCTCGACGTCCGGCGAACGACCTGCCGTGTCGCGATGCCGGCCCACCGGTCACGACGACGGAGCCGCCACAGAACCCGAAAGACCTGTGTCGGACGCGCCGCATGGGCGGCTCATTCGTCCTCGGAGGCCTCGGTCGCACGCTTCGCCTCGGCCTCCCGAAGCCGCTCGATCGCCGCCTCGAACGTGTGACGCAAGTGCACCTCGAGGGCCTTCGCCGCCGCCTCCGGGCGATGCTGGCGGCACGCCTCGACGATCTGGCGATGCTCCTCGATCCGATCCTCTATCGTCCCTCGGACCGGCAGGGACAGCCGCCGGTACCGTTCGCTGTTGTCCCACATCATGGGGATGAGTCGAAGCAGCCACTTCGATCCGGAAGCCTCGTACAAGAGGTAGTGGAGCTGCTCATGAATGTCGTGGGCGGACAGCGGATCGTTCGGAGCCAGCGCGGCGTACCGTTCGAGGAGATCCTCCGCCTCGTCGAGTTTGTCATCTTCGATCTTCTCTGCGGCGAACGCGATGGCGACGCCTTCGAGCGCCTGCCGGATCGTGTACGTCTCCTCGAGATCCTGGGCGGACATCTCGGCCACATGGGTACCGCGATGAGGTGTCCGTTCGACGAGGCCGCTTCGCTCGAGATACCGCAGCGCCTCTCTGATCGGGACGGAGCTCATCGAAAGGGCCTCCACCTGCTCCTGCAGTCGGATGGGACTCCCTGGGGGAATCTTGCCCGAGATGATCAATTCTTTGAGTTCGGCCAACGCCACATCGGCCAGAGTCCGAACCCCTCGATAGTCTGCCACCGCCATCTAGCTTCCCTCCTGAGCGATCGGACCACGACAGCCCTTCATCGGCACGATCTCCACCGACATCACGGTGAAGCGACCGGACGATCACGACCTTGCGACGCCGCCACCGGACGTTCTCCGGCCCGAAGCCGGGCCGGCTCGATGCTCGACGGGTGAACGGACGACCGGAGCGGCGCTGCACGGCCGATCCTCCTCCGAGGATGCAGCCGCACACGACCCGACGGCACCGCCGGCCTCTCGTTCACCATACGCATCTTCCCTCCTGCGGCCGTGGTCACAATGTCGTAAGTGACCGCTCTGCGGCACCGAAGAATTCCGCCAAGATCATCTCGGCCTTTTTCTGGATGGTACTCGCACCCATCGTGGCGACCGTCCCAAGGACCTTGTACTCCCCCGAGACGTGGATCAACGTCCCGTCCTCCGTCGGATCGAGTCGCAGCTCCGCCTCCACGCTGATGTGCGTGTTCACGTGTCGATCCTGCCCTTCGGCATGGAAGCGAATCCGGCGCCCTTCCTCGAGTTCGACGACCTTCACGGAGAGATCCGCCTTCAGGTTGAACATACCGAACCGGTCCGCAAGGACCGCCTCGTAGGAGGACAGGTGCTCCAGCTCGACGACCCCGCTGATCAGCGACACCCATCCGGCAACTTTGTCGACGTCGATCAGTACCGGCCAGCACACCTCCGCGGGCGCTCCGACGCGGATCGAACGTTCGAAGTTTGCACTCGGCATGACTCAGCCCACACTCTCGCGAGAGATGACCGTCACACCACGGCCCAGATCGGTTCCGAAACCCCGCAACAGCCCGTACACGCGTTCGGGCGGATTGAAGGAGTCCTCGACGATCCGAGAGGAGTCGTCGAGAGCGTCATTGATGGCCGAAGAGATCGTGTGCAAAGGCGCGCCACCGCCTTCTCCCATGCCCTTGGCGCCGGTCCCCGTGAACGGTGAAGGCGACTCCAGGTAGTCCGTGGCGATCGGTGGTACGTCTACCGCCCTCACCGCGTGGTAGTGGAGGAAGTTGGCGTTGAGGAGCTGCCCGTCCTCGTCGTATTCCAGCGACTCTTGCAGCGCCGCCCCGATTCCCTGAGCCGTTGCCCCATGGACCTGACCTTCGACGATCAGCGGATTGATTCTCGTACCGCAGTCGTCCACGGCGGCATATCGGAGGATCTCGACTTTCCCGGTCTCCTCGTCTATCTCGATCACGCACGCGTGGATCTGTATTGCGTACGTCAAGGTCAGATTCCCGAACTTGCGGTCGAGATCCGGCACTTCGAACGGCGGCACATAGTTGTACCGGCAGTTCAGCGTGACACGCTCCAGGAGATCCGCCGGCAGGCCGGCGTTGTTCGAATAGATCATGTTGGCGATGCCGATGAACGGGATCATCGCATCGTGATTGTCGATGACCCGAGCGTTGCCGTCCACCAATTCGATCTCATCCGGCGGCACGCCCAGTGCAACTGATGCGACATCGAGGATCTCGCCCCGAAGCTTCTCCACCGCCCCGATCACGGCGTTGATGCCCGTCACGGCGAACTGGCTGGCGTAGGTGCCGGAGAACCCGACGTAGGCGCTCCTCGACTGGTCGAATCCGGGGAACACGTGCACCTGGTCGGGTGCCATGCCCAGGACGTCGGCTGCGACCTGCGCCGCGGTCGTCTCGTGGCTCTGCCCCTGCGGCGTCGTCCCGATGGCGATCGTGACTTCTCCATAGAGGTCGAGCCGCGCGATCGCCGCCTCTCCGTTGCCGGAGAATGGAAGGTCCTTGTTGATGATGCGCGCCTGACCAAAGTTGTTGGTGCCCGAGTCGAGCGTGCTCCCGATGCCGATGCCGATTCGCTTGCCGGTCCCGCGGGTCGTTGCCTGAAGCTCGCGAGCCTCCGGGTAGTCGATCAGTTCCAGCACCCTCTCCAGCGCACGCGGGAGGTCACCCGAGTCGTACACACACCCGTTCGGTGTCTCATACGGGTAGTCCTCGGGCTGGACGTAGTTCAGCTTGCGGATCTCGACCGGGTCGAAGGACAGTTCCTTCGCCACGACATCGATGATGCGCTCGAGCATCCACAGATGCTGATGCCTCGAATACCCGCGGCTCGGCACCGTCGGACACTTGTTGGTGAGGCTCTGTGAGTAGTTGATGTCGAAATGCTTCATCGTGTAGCAGCCCGGCACCACCTGGCTCCAGATGACCGCTCCGAGCGGTTCGTAGTGAAGGTATGCGCCGCCGTCGTCCACCACGCGTGCACGAACGCCGAGAATCCTTCCATCGGCCATCACCGGCACCTCGATGTCGAGGAACCAGCGTTCATTCCCGTGTCCGGCCGACTGAAAGTGCTCCGTGCGTGTCTCGGTCCACTTGACCGGACGGCCCGCCTTGCGCGACAGCAACGCCAGCGCACCGGTCTGGGTATAGATGTTGATCTTGATGCCGAATCCGCCTCCGATGTCCTGGGACCGGAAATCGAACTGATCGATCCCCACACCCAACGAAGGGCCGATCACCATGGCACCGAACAGCGGCATCTGATTGTTCGAGATCACCTCGATGCGGTCGGTGCCGGGATCCCAGTTGATCACCACACCGAAACACTCGAGGGGAGCCGCCGAGAATCGGTGGAAGTGCAGCTTGTCGATCTTGACGACGTGATCCGCATTCTCGAGAGCCCAGTCGATGTCGCCGTAGACATAGTCGCCTTGCCAGGAGATGTTCGAACCGATCGACTCGTGGAGGATCGGTGCGTCCGGCTCCTGGGCGGCCGGCGCGTCCGTGACGACCGGCAGCTGCTCGTATTCGACCTCGACGAGATCGGCCGCATCCCGGGCGACCTCCCTCGATTCGGCCAGAACCAGTGCGACCGGGTCGCCTTGATAGCGCACCTTGTCGACCGCGAGAAGGTACTCCTCGAGCTTTCCCCCCGGTTCGGACGCTATCTGGAACAGGGGCGTGGTCATCGCCTTGACTTCGTCGCCGGTCAGCGTGGCGTACACACCGGGCATCGCCTCCGCCGCCGACGTGTCGACCGAGATGATGCGGGCGTGGGCGAACGGGGAACGAACGAACTGCGCATACCCCATTCTGCGCATGCCCTCATCGTCCACGAACGAGCCCTTGCCCTCCAACAACCTGCGGTCTTCTTTTCGTGGATAGCTCTGGCCAAGCCATGTCTTGCGATCTTGCTGAACACCACTCGTGGTCATGCCTCCACCCTCCTTCCGGCCTTACTGGCGTCACGGACGGCCTCGACGATGTGCATGTAGCCGGTGCACCGGCAGATGTTTCCGCTGATGCCTTCCCGAATCTCCTCATCGGAGGGGGAAGGATTGCGCTCGAGGAGGAACTCGCTGCTCATCAACATCCCGGACGTGCAGTAGCCGCATTGCAGTGCGTGGTGCTCGTGGAATGCCTCCTGCAGGGGGCTCAACTCGCCGTCCGAGGCCAGGGATTCGACGGTCTCGATCTCGGCGCCATCCGCCTGAACCGCAAGCATCATGCAGCTCTTGATCGTCACACCGTTGTAGCGGATGGTGCAGGCACCACAGTGACCGGTATCACATCCGATCTTCGGGCCTCTGAGACCCAGATCGTCGCGAAGGACGTGGATGAGCAGTCGGCGGGCCGAAACCGTGCAACTGACCTCCTCTCCGTTCAGGACGAAGTTGATTTCGTGAATCATCCCATCGCTCATGTCAACTGCCTCCCTCATCGATGGCAGCAAGCACCGCCCTCTTCGTCACGACCGGAATCATCGCTCGCCGGTAATCGGCGCTCGCGTCCGGATCGCTCATCGGCTCCAATCCTTCGGCGGCATCGGAAGTTGCGGCCGAGACCGATTCCTCGTCGGTGCCACCGCCTCGAAGTGCATCCTCGACCGCCCGCCGGCGGACCGGAACCGGAAGGCATGCGACGACCACCACGGCGTCGTCGATGCGATCTCCCGTCGTTCGGACCACGGCAACCGCCCGGGCGACGGCCTCACCAATCTCGATATCGACGTACCCGACCCCTGCGTCGCCGATGGGTGGCACGATCACCGACCTGAGCACCTCGCCCGGCTGAAGATCCGTGACGTAGAAGCCGGTGATGAATCGTTCCGCGGGCACCGAACGCTCCCCGTCGGGCCCGATCAGCCGCATGGTCGCTCCCAGGGCGACAAAGAGCGGCGGGAAATTGTTGATCGGGTCGGCGTGGCACACGTTGCCTCCGATCGTGCCCCGATCTCGCACCTGCTGGTCGACCGTGCGTGCCGCGACCTCGGCGATGATCTTGTGGCCGGCGGCCACTTCCTCGGAGTGGGCCACCTGGTCATAGGTCACTCCCGCTCCGATCTCGATGGAACCGTCGTCGAGCCTCCGAATCTCTTGCAGTTCGGCCAGCCGGCTGATGTCGACCAGCATCTCGACCCGAGCCGCCCGAAGCTTGAGGACGCTGATGAGGCTCTGCCCGCCTGCAAGGACCCTGGCTCCGGGATTCTCCGCAAGGACCCGAACCGCCTCATCGAGGCTCGTCGGCCGCTGGTAGGCGAGAGGAGCGAGAATCATGATCCGACCTCACCGATCGCGTGTCCCTCGATTCGTGACATGGGCTCCTCTCTTTCCTCTCCGTCGGTGACGACACCGAACGTGACTTCACGTTCCGACTCGACATCGCGGACGAGGCGCGTACCTCGACCTGCGAACCGAGACTGCCGACATCATATTTGATATCTGATAAGACCCGTCTTGGTGACGAGTATAGAACCAACGATCGAGCTGTGCTCAGACCTTGATCCGGGACGACAAACGAGATCTCCTGGAGTGCGCCGCAAGGATGCCGCTTCCGGCCAAGAGGCCCGAACCGGCTCCCACTCCGGCGCCCGGCCAGGTGCTCGCACCGCACATCCACAAACGCTCGACGGGAGTCTTGTACCGGCTCCAGCCCGCCATCGGCCGAAGGAACAGGTACTGCATGAGATGGTGGCTGCCGGAGAGCGAGTCGCCCCCGACGAGGTTCGCGTCCGCCGCCTCGAGATCGGCGGGCGACAGGACCGCACGTCCCAGCACACGCTGGCCGAGCCCGGGCGCGTACGACTCGAGTATCGACATCACCCGATCGGCGTACGGTTCCTTCGCCTCGGCCCACGATGTCGTGTCGATCTCGCCGAGTGCGTCACGCCGGATCTGTCCGGGGACCATGCGGACCTGCACCCACAGGACATGCTTCCCCGCCGGGGCGCGGCTCGGATCGACGACGGTCGGCTGACCGACGACGAGCGTAGGCGTCTCCGGGAGCAGACCCGCCTGCACCCGCTGATAGGCCAGCGCCATGTCGTCGACGTACGGACCGATGTGCACGTACGCGTAGTCGGCGGTCTCATCATTCCGCCACGGCGCGGGCCCGTCCATGGCGAGATGGATCATCATGGTTCCCGGCCCATATCGGTACGCGGCCGCCTGCCTACGAAGCCGATCCGGCAGATCGACGTCGCGTAGAAGCCGGCCGAACAGGGCGGTCGGCGTCAGATTCGCCAGGACCGCACGTCGACAGGTGAGCCGTTCGCCGGTCGTCAGCACCACCCCGGAGGTCTTGCCGCCTTCCACGAGGATGCGATCCACTTCGGCGTCGCAGCGCAGCGTCCCCCCTCGCGCCTCCAGCAGTGAGACCATGGCATCGATCATGTTCCCTGCGCCTCCCCGGCCCAGCACCATGCCATTGGCGAACGATGCCATCGATTCGAGGAACGGGAAGAGCGCACCTCCCGACACGTCGGGGGCAAAGTCCAGATGCATCCCCCAGCTCGCGCACAGCGCCTGGACCTCCGGCGTGCCGAAGCGCTCCTCGACGAACTCGCGCGGAGACTGGAACACCAGTCTCGTGAGATCGCCGGGCCACGATCGACCCAAGGCTCGCGTGCCCTTCAGGAGCGCACGGACCGCCCGGACGGACGGGAGCGGAGTCGCCAGCAGGGGAAACAGGTGCGGTGCCACACGCGAAAACCATTCGGACAGCTCGAACCAGGCGTCGGCGTCATCGGCGGAGAACGCGGCGATCGATGCTCTCGTGGCGTCCCTGTCCGTGCTGATCCCCAGAAACCGGCCATCCGGAAACGCCGACGAGAACGGCCGATCGCAGGCAACGAAGGACAATCCATGGTCGGCCAGCTCGGCACCGTATCGGGCGAAGAAAGGCGATCCGGCGAAGAGATTGAGATTGGTGGCGAACAGATCGTGACGGAACCCCGGGAGCGTGACTTCCTCCGTCCGCACCGCTCCCCCGGCAACCGAATTCCGTTCGAGCACCGTAACGTCCCAACCGGCGTCGGCAAGCACGATCGCTGCCGCAAGCCCGTTGTGTCCTGCCCCGATCACCAGCGCGTCATTCATCCGCAACAGCCTCCAACCACGGAATCTCCACTATTCGTGCCGACACCTTACCCGTGCAGCCGCCCCTCGTCCGGGCGCGACATCGCGCCTCCCGCACGACTGTCCAGTCGCTTCGTGTACACCGGCCGCTCCCCACAGACCGATGCCGGGCACCCTCCCGAAAGCCTGCGCGCCGGGCATCCTGATGCATCGCCGACGTGCGTCGGAGGCCCGGCACGGGATACGAGGCACGTCCATACGCGAGCAAGGCGCACGACCGTCGATCGGCACGGATGGACCCCCACCGTTCGTCGGGAAGTCCCCTCACCGCCCCCACCACCTCCGAACGGTGCCGCCGGCGGCTCATCGCCGATGCGTAACGTGGCCGTGACGGACGGCATCCGCATCGGTACCGCTATCCTGGCTGGCGACTCGACCGGACATCGTCTGTCGCGTGCCATGACATATCCGACAGTCCCCGGTCGAGACGCTGCACGATGAGGAGGCCAAGACGTGGAGCACGAAGTTGCGACACTCGACGGCAATGAGGCTGCCGCCTACATAGCCCACAAGACGAACGAAGTCATCGCCATCTACCCGATCACGCCATCATCTCCGATGGGCGAACACGCAGACGCGTGGTCGGCGAAAGGCAAAACCAACATCTGGAATCAGATCCCCGAGGTCGTCGAGATGCAGAGCGAAGGGGGAGCCTCCGGAGCGGTCCACGGATCACTCCAAGGTGGCGCTCTCACAACGACGTTCACCGCCTCGCAGGGCCTCCTGCTGATGATCCCCAACATGTTCAAGATCGCCGGGGAGCTCCTCCCGGCAGTCTTCCACGTTGCAGCCCGGTCGGTGGCGACCCACGCCCTCTCGATCTTCGGCGACCACAGCGACGTGATGGCGACGAGGGGCACCGGATTCGGGATGATGGCATCGGCGTCCGTCCAGGAAGTTCACGACTTCGCGCTCATCTCCCAGGCGGCGACCCTCGCCTCCCGAGTCCCGATCGTCCACTTCTTCGACGGCTTCCGCACCTCCCACGAGATCAACAAGATCAACATCATCTCCGACGACATCATCCGCGAGATGATCGACGACGATCTGGTTCGCGCCCACCACGAACGCCGTCTGAACCCCGAACACCCCGTTCTGCGAGGATCCGCGCAGAACCCGGACGTGTTCTTCCAGGCCCGCGAGGCGGCCAACCCCTTCTACATCGATGCGCCCGACCATATGCAACGGGCGATGGACAGATTCGCGGAGTTGACGGGACGCTCCTATCACCTGTTCGACTACTTCGGCGCACCGGATGCGGAGCGGGTCGTCGTCCTCATGGGATCGGGTGTCGGAGCGGTCCGCGAGACCGTCGACAAGCTCACCGCCGCCGGGGAGAAGGTCGGCGTCGTCGCCGTACGCGTCTATCGGCCGTTCTCCGCCGCAGCCTTCGTCGCAGCGGTCCCGGGCACCACCAAGACGATCGCCGTGCTCGACCGCACGAAAGAACCCGGTGCGGTCGGAGAGCCCCTCTATGTCGATGTCGTCACGGGCCTTGCCGAGGAGCACGCTGCCGGGCGAACCGCATGGGACCGGATGCCCACGATCATCGGAGGCAGATACGGCCTGTCCTCCAAAGAGTTCTCTCCTGCGATGGTTGCCGGAATCTTCGAAGAGATGGCCAAGGACGAACCGAAGAATCACTTCACGGTCGGCATCGTCGACGATGTCACGAACACCAGTCTCTCGGTCGTCGAGGGGTTCGACACCGAGCCCGAGGGCCGCATCGAGGCGGTGTTCTTCGGGCTGGGAAGCGACGGAACGGTCGGAGCATCGAAGAACTCCGTGAAGATCATCGGCACCAACACGCCGCTGCACGCCCAGGGCTACTTCGTGTACGACTCCCGCAAGGCCGGCTCGGTGACCGTCTCGCACCTCCGGTTCGACAAAGAGCCGATTCAGTCGACGTACCTGATCGAGAAGGCCAACTTCGTCGGCTGCCACCAGTTCGTCTTCCTCGAGAAGATGGGGGTGCTCGACCTGGCCGCCGACGGCGCGACGTTCCTCCTCAACAGCCCCTACGGGCCCGACGAGGTGTGGGACGAGATCCCCGAAGAGGTCCAGCGGCAGATCATCGACAAGCACCTCGAGTTCTACGTCGTCGACGGCTATCACGTCGCTCGCGAAGCCGGAATGCCCGGACGGATCAACACGGTGCTGCAGACGTGTTTCTTCGCCCTGTCGGGAATCCTCCCTCGTGAGCAGGCGATCAACGAGATCAAGACGGCGATCGCCAAGACCTACGGGAAGTTCGGCGAGTCGGTGCTCCAGAAGAACTACGCGGCCGTCGATGGGGCGCTCGATTCGCTCCATGAGGTGGCGGTGCCGGCCGAGGCGACCTCGGAGCTGCACATGCGCCCCCCGGTCCCCGAAGAAGCCCCCGATTTCGTTCAGAGGGTCACCTCGCTGATGTTGCAGGGCAAGGGTGATCTGCTGCCGGTGAGCGCGATGCCGGTCGACGGCACGTTCCCGACCGCGACCACACGCTGGGAGAAGCGCAATATCGCCGAAGAGATCCCGATCTGGGATCCGGACATCTGCATCGACTGTGCCAAGTGCGCCCTGGTCTGCCCTCACGCAGCCATCCGCATGAAGGTCTACGACCCGGCATTCCTCGAAGATGCGCCCGTCACGTTCAAATCGAAGGAGTGGCGGAGCCGTGATCTCCCCAACATGAGCATGACGATCCAGGTCGCTCCCGAGGATTGCACCGGGTGCGGCGTCTGCGTCGACATATGCCCCGCGAAGTCCAAGGAGATCGTCCGGCACAAGTCGATCAACATGCGGCCTCACATCGAACACGTCGAGGAGGAGATCATCAACTTCGAGTTCTTCCTCGAGATCCCGGAGATGGACCGCACGAAAGTCAAGGTCGACACGGTCAAGGGCTCGCAGATGCTGGAGCCGCTGTTCGAGTTCTCCGGCGCCTGTGCCGGGTGCGGTGAGACTCCCTACATCAAGCTGATGACCCAGCTCTTCGGGGATCGCACGGTGATCGCCAACGCGACCGGGTGCTCGTCGATCTACGGCGGGAACCTGCCGACGACCCCCTACTCGCAGAACGGCGACGGCCGCGGTCCTGCGTGGGCGAACTCCCTGTTCGAGGACAATGCGGAGTACGGGTTCGGCATGCGCCTGGCCCTCGACGCCGAGGTCTCTCAGGCTCGTTCGCTGGTCAAGAAGATGACCAAGGAGATCGGGCTGGAGCTGGCCCACGGGTTGCTCGAGGCAGACCAGTCCGACGAGGCGGGCATCGCAGCCCAGCGCGTACGGGTCGCCCAACTCAAGGAGCGGCTCGCGGCCATGGACTCGAACGATGCCAAGACGTTGCGCGTGATCGCGGACTCGCTGGTCACCCAGAGCGTCTGGATCGTCGGTGGAGACGGGTGGGCCTACGACATCGGTTTCGGAGGCCTCGACCATGTCCGGACGCAACGTGAACGTCCTCGTGCTCGACACGGAGGTCTACTCGAATACCGGCGGCCAGGCCTCCAAGGCGACGCCGCTCGGCGCCGTCGCGAAGTTCGCCGCATCGGGCAAGTCCGTCGGCAAGAAGGACCTCGGGATGATCGCGATGCAGTACGGGAACATCTACGTCGCACAGATCGCCATCGGAGCGAACAACATTCAGTCCGTCAAGGCGTTCAAAGAGGCGGAGGCCTTCAATGGGCCGTCGCTCATCATCGCCTACAGCCAGTGCATCGCCCACGGCATCGACATGGCCACCGGGATGTCGCACCAGACGGAGGCGGTGAACAGCGGGTTCTGGCCGTTGTTCCGATTCGATCCACGGAAGGCGGACCGCCGTCCGTTCAAGCTCGACAGCCGTAAGCCGTCCATCCCGTTCGAGGAATTCGCGGACAAGGAGGCACGCTTCGCAATGCTCAAGCGCACCAACCCCGAACGCGCGAAGATGCTCTTCGGCCTCGCACAAGAGCAGATCGAAGACCGCTGGTCCTACTATGAGCAGCTCTCCGGTATCGAGAGGAACTTCTCCGAGGAGGAGGCCGGCGTTTGACCGTGGACCTGCGCACCAGCTATCTGGGACTGGAACTGGCACATCCGATCGTGCCGTCGGCGTCTCCCGCGACGGGGACACTCGACGCTCTGCACAGGCTGGAGGCCGCAGGGGCCTCCGCGATCGTGCTCCCGTCTCTGTTCGAGGAACAGATCAAACACGAGGAAGCCGAGATCCAGCGGCTGGCGGAGTTCGCGGCCGAGAGTTTCGCCGAGGCGACGTTCGGATACTTCCCCGAGATGACGGACTACAACACGGGGCCGGGCCCGTATCTCAAACTCATACGAGACGCCAAGGCGACACTCGGGATTCCGGTCATCGCGAGCCTGAACGGATTCTCGGCGGGAGGATGGATCGCCTACGCGAAGAAGATCCAGGATGCCGGAGCGGATGCGCTCGAACTCAACATCTATTTCGTCCCCGGCGATCCCGCCGAGCCGGGGACGGCCGTGGAGCAGCAGTATCTCGAGCTCATCCAACAGTGCAGAGAGTCGGTCGAGATCCCGATCGCCGTCAAGATCGGACCGTATTTCAGTTCGGTCGCCAACATGGTGAGCCGGATCGTCGACGCCGGGGCGGACGGCCTGGTTCTGTTCAATCGTTACATGATGCCCGACGTCGATCTCGAGGCGTTGACCGTCACACCCGCGCTGCAGTTGTCCGACCCTTCCGAGCTGCGGCTGCCGCTGCGCTGGATAGCGCTTCTTCACGGCAAGGTGAACGCCTCGCTCGCCCTGTCGAGTGGAGTCCATTCCGCCCAGGATGCCCTGAAGGGCCTGTTGACCGGCGCGGACGTCACCATGATGACTTCGGCGCTCCTGGATCACGGTCCCGAGTATCTGACGACGGTCATCGATGGGGTCGCACAGTGGCTCCACGAGCACGAGTACGTCTCGGTCGAGCAGGCGAAGGGCTCCCTCAGTGAGCAGGCGGCCCCGGATCCCGAAGCATTCTCCCGGTCCAGCTACATGCAGACCCTCATCAGCTACACGGGTCCGGCGGTCTGACGTCACCGGGCGCGTGACCACTTTGCCGGATGTCCGATCAGGATGAGCTACGACGGTTCGTGATCACTCGGAAGCCCCGGGACCCGCCCCATCCCGTTCTCGTGACGGTTGACGAGGATTATTCCTGTGAAGCGTCACGAGAACGGGGATGTTGGGTCATCCCTCACCCGCGATCACGCTTCCTCACGACCTTGTTTCGACTTTCTCGGGTCGGATCGCCACACGACATAGGAGTACGGCACGCTGATCACGGTGATCCCGATCGGGCCGCCGATCACCAGCCACAGCATGACGCTCGGCCTGACGAAGGCTCCGACGAGCATCAACGCGCCGACGGCCATGAAGAGTTTCCCTGCGAGTCGATGCGTCTTGTTCCACGAGAGGTCACTCGTCAACGTCCATGGAGTCCGCACCCCCATCAGAAAGTTGCTCTTGACCTTCGGCAGGAAGTTTCCGATCACCACGAACATCACGCCGACGAGACCGAAAGCGATGAACGAGACATTGACCGTCCGCCCGACGGCGGTGAACACGATGGCGGCGTGGATTCCGCCGAGGAACAGGAGGAGGACTGCCCAGATCGCGAGAAACGCCTTCCCGGATTGGAGCAGATTGGTGCGACGCGGCTCGATCCTCGGCAGCACGGCGAACAGCGCGGCGACGCCCATCGTGACAAGCGGCATGAGGTAGAGACCTTCGAACCTTCCGCCGTACCGGTCGGGTGTGCCGTCGGGACCGAAGTGCACCGGGATCTGCGCACCCGCCGGTAGGCGTCCAGAAGCCCAAAGCGACAGGGCAAACATGGCCGCGACAATGAGCAGACTCCAGAGCATTCCCGTTCGAATCGTTCGCTTGTCGATCATGGCTCCCTCGCAATACCGAACACGTCGAGCAGCGCGAGGAGAGCCTCTTCGAGCACCGAGACGTTGAGCCGGTACACGATCGTCCTCCCCACCTTGCTTCCCTGGATGAGATCGGCGTCTCGGAGCACGTTGAAGTGACCGGACATGGTCGGCTTCGACAGATCGAAATGCTCCGCCAGCTCCCCCGCGGTCATGTCACGCTGCCGCAGCAGCTGCAGGATCCTCCTTCGGGTCGGATCCGACAGCGCCCGATACACCTTGTTTCTCATTTTGGTCATTGCCGAAACGATAGCGGACCGCCGTTGCCGGTGCCCACCCGGGCAACATGCACGCAGCAAGGATCACTTCACCGGATTCGTCAGTCCTGGCAGGTCGATCAGCTCCGGCGTCCAACCCGACTGCACCGGCTTGACGCGAATCCGGGCATCCACGATGGCGATGCCTTCGCCGGGGGCGAGGACCTTGACCGGGTTGAGATCCATCTCCGAGATCTCCGGAACCGCCTCAGACAGGGCCGACACCCGCAGGATGACCTGCTCGAGGGCGGGAACATCGACCGGAGGGTAGGAGCGATAGCCTTCGAGCAACTTGGCGGACTTGATGGAGCGCACCATCTCCGCCGCCTCGAGGTCCGTCACCGGATTGATCCTGAAGGCGACGTCGCCGACCAACTCGACGAGAATGCCGCCCATCCCGAACACGATGAGTGGCCCGAACGCCGGATCCTCGGTCATCCCTACCAACACTTCGAGACCGTCCTCGATCATCTCCTGGACCAGGACCCCCTCGGCATCGTCGACCAGCCCCATCAGGCGCCCAAATGTGTCCCGTACCGCCTTGTCGCCGTGGACGTCGAGCACGACCCCGCCGAAATCCGATTTGTGGACCGCAGAAGCCGACACGACCTTCATCGCCACGGACGAGCTCAACCCCTTGGCGAACTCGACCGCCTGATCCGGAGTCGTCGCGACCATCGAAGAGGGCAGGCAGAGACCGAACGCACCGAGGACCTCGCCGACCTCGGCCGGATCGAGCCATCCCCCATCGTCGCCGAACCGCTCGAGCGCCTTGTGAGCAATCGCCCGCGCATCGTCGGGCCGCGCATCGTCGAACACCGGCACCGTTCCCTCCGGTTTGACGAGCCACTCGCCATGGCGAATGACCCGGGCGAGCGCCACGGCTCCCGCCTCGGGGAACTGGTACGTCGGGATCCTGACGCGCTCATCCGCAAGCAGCTCGGCAGGGTTCTCCGCAGACATGAACACCGAGAGCAGCGTCTTGTCCCCTTTGTACTGCGCTCCGGCGTCTCGGACGACCTCGGCGATCGCCGGGCCGCCGCCCGGAGTTGCCGGGACGTAGCTGACGATCAGCGAATCGACCTCGTCGGAGCCCAACAGCGTCTCGATGCTGCGCCGGTATTCGTCGGGACCGGCGGTGGCGATCATGTCGACTGGGTTTCGCGTGGAAGCGTCGGTTGACAGCCCCTCCGCGAGCTTTGCACGCAGCTCGGGAGAGAACTCGGGTACGTCCAGCCCGTTCGATTCGAGCGCGTCGGCGGCGAGGATGCCCGGTCCTCCCGCGTTGGTGAGAATGCCCACGCGCCGCCCTTTCGGAATCGGCTGGTTTGCCAGGAGCACCGCCACGTCGAAGAGTCCCTCGAGTGTCGCCGTCCGGATGACTCCTGCCTGATGGAACAGCGCATCCACGGCGACGTCCACGGAGGCCAGCGCCCCCGTGTGACTGCTCGCAGCCCGAGTTCCCGCCTTGGTTCGTCCCGACTTGACCGCGATGATCGGCTTCTTGCGGGCGATGCGCCGGGCGAGGCGGCCGAAGCGCCGCGGGTTTCCGAACGACTCCAGGTACAGAACGATCACGTCGGTGTTGGGATCGCCTTCCCAGTAGAGCAGGAGATCGTTACCGCTGATGTCGGCTTTGTTGCCGACCGAGATGAAGGACGATATCCCGATGCTGTTTCTGACCGCGTAGTCCAGGATCGCGATTCCGAGAGCACCGGACTGGCTCGACATGGCCACATTGCCGGCAGGCGGAAACACCGGGGAGAACTGCCCGTTCACGGCAACCCTCGGATCGGTGTTGAGCAGACCCATGCAGTTCGGCCCGACCACCCTCATGCCGGCGGCTCGGGCCGTCTCCACGAGCTCACGTTCGAGTGCGGCTCCCTCCGGACCCACTTCGGAGAATCCGGCGGAGATGACCACAAGACCCCGCACCCCCTTCTCCGCACACTCCTTCACCGCCGGGATGACCAGCGGTGCCGGCACCACGATGAACGCCAGGTCGACCGGGTCCGGGATGTCGAGCACACTCTTGTACGCCCGAACCGAGTGCACGTAGGTTGCGGCCGGGTTCACAGGGTAGATCGGACCGGAGAACCTGCCGCTCAACAGGTTGTGGAACAGTCGGGCGCCGATCGAGTCTTCCTTGCGACTTGCACCGACCACGGTGATCGACCGGGGATAGAAGATGGGGTTCAACGACGCGGCGATGGCCCGCTTCTCGCGCTCCTCCTCCGCGGCCCGGGTTCCTTCGGATTGCGCGACGGGGAAGGTGACGCTGTAGACGCCCTCGTCCATGGTGCGCTCGATCTCGTAGCCGGAATGGCGGAACATCCGAATCATCTGGACGTTGTCGGGAAGCACGAGTGCCTTGAACCCTTTGAGGCCCGTGGTTCTCGCGTAGGCGGTCATCAGCTGCAACAGCTGCGTCCCGATTCCCCGGTTCTGGTGCGCGTCCACGACGGCGAAGGCGACCTCGGCCTGTGAGGGATCGTCCTCCTCCCGGTCGTAACGACCAACCCCGATCATCTTGTCATCGAGCAGAACCGCGAATGCCATCCGGTTGTCGTAGTCGACGTTGGTGAAGTACTCGAGCTCTCGTGGCGACAGATCTTCCTTGTCCTGAAAGAAGCGGAAGTACCGGGACCTCTGCCCCATGCTCTCGAAGAGATCGTGGAGCAGCTCCTTGTCGTCCGGGGTGATTGGCCTGATGTGGACGACACCACCATCTCGTAAAACGGCATCGACTTCGAATTCGGCGGGGTACTCGGCCATAAACCCTCCTTGTAGCCTTGATTCTGGCACGATCGGGGATTCGTACGGGTGACCACCGAATCGCGGGGACCCGTATCCCTCATCCGGCGGGACGGTATCGTTCGCTCAGTGAGTGCAGTCGTATTCCCCTTCAAGGACGAAGACCCCGAGGTGGTCACCCGAAACGTGCTCGCGGCCGCCTCCCACCCCAGGGTCACCGAGGTGACGTGTGTCGGACTCGACCGCAACGCCACGTTCGACATACTCGAGGAGATCGCCCCTGCCGTGCCCGACGCGAACGTCACGGTGATCCTTCAGCGTCGCGTAGGGTCGCTGCGGCCAGGCAAGGGCGACGCGATGAACACCGGCCTGCTCGCGTTCCTGGAGCGATCCGACGAGCAGCGCCTGCACTTCTACGACGCCGACATCACGAATTTCGATGCGGGCTGGATCGAGCAGGCGGAACAGGCTGCGGACACCGGGTTCGACGTCGTCCGGCACTTCTTCCCGAGAGCCTCGACGGACGCCATGATCACCTGGATGATCACGCGGGTCGGCTTCGCCGTCCTGTGGCCGGACACCGAACTTCCCCGCATCGGACAGCCCCTCGGCGGCGAGATGCTGCTCACCCGCGAGGCCGCCGAAGCCGTCGCATCGGATCGTCGTGTCCTGGCTCAGAGCGACTGGGGTGTCGACACGCTCTACACGTTCGCCATGGTCCAGCGCGAACGGCGCATGTACGAGACCTATGTGGCGTCGGGCAAGCAGCACCGCCTGTACGGTGGCCTCCAAGAGCTCGGGACCATGCTCGTCGAGTGTTTCGCCGCCGTGCAGACACTCCGGTACGAGGCGGTGCCGGTGGGGACACCCCACGTGATGGAGCCCGCCCGGCCGGCGACCGATGCGATCGCCACGAAGATCGGCTACGACGTCGATGCGACGCTCCCGCTGCTTGCATCCGGTTGGACGGAGCGCCAGGACGACCTGCTCGATGCGCTGCCGCCACGTGTCGCTCATGGCATGCGGGCAGCCCGCCAGTATCCGACCGTCGCCTTCATGGACGAGGACGCGTGGTACGAGACCTACCTGAGCCTGCTCTCGGATTTCGACGTATCCGATGCCGACTGGAGAAGGCTGCTGTTCAGACTCTGGGTGGCGCGCGTGTTGCAGTACACGTTCACCGAGGCGCTGCGCGGCCACGCGTCGGCCTCCGCGTACCTCGAAGCGATGGTCGAGCGGACGATCCACCGCTCGGCCCGCAAGGAATCGAGCCGTTAGCATCCCGCGCCATGGACGAAGTGATCTGGCAACCATCGCATCCTGAGGCAACCCGCCTGCACGAATTCATGCAGCGGCTCCCCCACCGTCCCTCCAGCTACGACGAACTGTGGGAATGGTCCATCTCGAACAGGGGCGATTTCTGGCAGGCGCAGTGGGAGTTCGCCGACGTCGTCGCGTCGGTCCCGCCATCCCGGCCGATCGGGCGCGAAGCCATGCCGGGGACGGAATGGTTCCCCGATGCGAGACTCAACTACGCGGAGAACCTGCTGCGCAGGAGCGACGACACCGTCGCCATCTACGCCGCGGGAGAGGGACGCACACTCGAACGGATCACATGGGCGGACCTCGCGCGTCGAGTCGCCCGGGTGCAGGCCGGCCTCGAAGCGCTGGGCGTGGGACCGGGAGACCGCGTCGCCGCGCTCATCCCCAACTCGGTGTTCGCGGTCGTCGGGCTGCTGGCCACCGCCGCGATCGGAGCGATCTGGTCGTCGTGCTCCCCCGACTTCGGTCCGCTCGGCGTCATCGACCGGTTCGGTCAGATCGAGCCGAAGGTGTTCATCACCGCAGACGGTTACCGGTACAACGGCAAGACCCATCTGCTCGCCGACACGGTGCGGGCGGTGACTGCGCAGCTTCCCGACCTGGAGCGGCTCGTCCTCATCGACTTCGTCGGCGAGCCGTGGAGCGTCGACGGGGTACCGACGATGACGTGGTCACAGCTCGAATCCGGAGATGCCACCGAGCCGCACTTCGCCCAGCTTCCCTTCGATCATCCGCTGCTCATCATGTACTCGTCGGGCACGACCGGACCTCCCAAGAGCATCGTCCACGGAGCCGGCGGCACCCTGCTCAAGCATCTGTCCGAGCATCAGCTGCACTCGGATGTGCGCAAGGGCGACGTGGTGTTCTGGTTCAGCACCTGCGGATGGATGATGTGGAACTGGCTCGTGACGGCGCTCGCCTCCGAAGCATCGATCGTCGTCTACGACGGCAGCCCGGCCCACCCCGATCTCGAGGTCCTCTGGAAGCTCGCGGAGAAGATCGGTATCACACATTTCGGCACGAGCCCGAAGTTCCTCTCGGCGAACGCCAACGCCGGCGTCGTACCGGGCGACATCGCCGACCTGTCCGCCGTGCGCTGGCTCGGCTCGACCGGCATGCCGCTGAATCCCGACCAGTTCGACTGGGTATACGCCAATGTGAAGGACGACGTCCAGCTCGCCTCGATCTCCGGAGGAACCGACATCATCGGGTGTTTCGCCCTCGGAGTGCCGATCCTGCCGGTGCGCCGCGGTCAGCTCCAGGCACGCGCGCTCGGGATGGCCGTGGAGTCCTGGGACGAGGAGGGAAAACCGCACATCGGCCGCAAGGGCGAACTCGTGTGCACCCAACCGTTTCCGTCGATGCCGGTGTCGTTCTGGAAAGATCCCGACGGGGCACGCTATCGCTCCGCGTACTTCGAGAAGTTTCCAGGAGTTTGGACGCATGGCGACTTCATCGAGATTCGCCCGCAGGGCGGCGTGATCATCTACGGCCGTTCGGACACGACCCTCAACCCTTCCGGCGTGCGGATCGGAACGGCCGAGATCTACCGGGCGGTCGAGCCCATGCCGGAGATCGATGACTCGATCGTGGTCGGGCATCAGACCCCCGACAACGTCGAGGTCGTCCTCTGCGTCAAGCTCGCACACGGAGTGACCCTCGACGATGCGCTGGAGCGCTCGATCAGAGACAGGATCCGCTCCGAGACCTCCCCGCGCCACGTCCCCACGTACATCTTCGCCGTGGACGCGATCCCCTACACGATCAGCGGCAAGAAGGTCGAGAAGGCAGTCCGCAACGCACTCGCGGGAGAGCCGGTCACCAACAAGGACGCCCTCGTCAATCCCGAATCGTTGGAACAATACGAGCACCTGCTCTGAGCGGGGCTACCGCGCCCACCGGCTCGGGGACACCCCCATCGGCCTCGGCTCGTTCCTCACCTCGGCCACTTCCCCCTGCTGGCTCCGGCTCCGCCGGCTCTGGAACACCCCCATCGGCCTCGGCTCGTTCCTCACCTCGGCCACTT